>JADFUQ010000322.1 GCA_015222065.1 Bacteroidota bacterium | reverse complement strand
GTTGGGATTGGTGAAGTTATCGCGGGCCTGATAACTCCCGGAATAGATCTGATTGTATAATGAACACCGATAAGCATTGCTCCTGTATTGCCTGCGCTGGCAAAACCGTCAATTTTACCATTTCGTAATAAATCAAAACCAATAGCGATGCTTGAGTTTGGTTTTTGGGTAAAAGATTTAGCAGGGTGGTCGCCCATTTCAATTACATCAGTTGCATTTACAATTTCAAACTGATTGTGATCAGCATTTTCCCGGTCAAGGATAGATAAAATTTCCCCCCTGTTGCCAATTATTACCAGTTTTATATCGTCCGGCAATTCTTTGACGGCTTCCAGAGCTCCGAGAACTGCGGACTCAGGAGCAAAATCCCCTCCCATAACATCGAGACCAATTCTCATAAATTTAACCTAATTAAGTTATTATTCAGACAACAAAGCTTTATGCACTTACTGTCTTTTCTATGGCAAGTTTACCTTTGTAATAACCACATTCGGGACAAACTCTATGGTACCTGACTGTTGCTCCGCAATTGGAACATGTTGCAACTGTAGGCGCAGTAGTTTTGTAATGGGTCCTTCTTTTATCCCTTCTTTGTTTTGACGTTTTCCTTTTTGGATGTGCCATATCAGTTAATTGTTAATTTATATTTTTCCATTTCTTTAATTCATTCCACCTGCTATCAGGTTTGTTCCCCGATCTTTTTGAATATGAAAATTTCTCAAGTTTTTTTAACATCTCTTTATTGCAAGAACTATTTCCGTTTTCATCATTATGATGCACTTTTCTTAAAGGAAGGCTCAGACAAATAAACTCATAAATATTCTGCATCAGGTTAATTTCTTCCTTATCTTTTGACAGAAACAGCACTTCGTCTCCATTGTCCTGCGGATGTTCGTTAAATTTCACAAACAAAATATTATGTGAATTCACCGGAAGATCGAAAATATCCAGGCACCTGTCACAAACCACACCTACAGTTCCTGCAATATTAAACTCCAGTTCAAGATGCTGAGATGCTTTATTAAGGGTGAGATCAATCCTGACATTTGCCTGTTTAATTTCTGGTTTACTGAAATTTTCAAAGAAATCTAAACCTACGGTAAATTTAAAAAAATGAATACCTTCCTTTAACCCATTAACCCGTATTTTGTATTTCCCGTCATCTTTCTCCATCACCCACAAAAAATTTGTCTGCAAAAGTAAAAATTAATATTTGAACAAAAAAAATATAATTGTATTAAAACCAGTAACCAGTGTCAAGGCAAAAGGCAAAAGTGAAGAGAGAGATGAGAGATGAGAGGTGAGTAGGTGATTAAGGTGAGTAAGTAAGAGGGTATTCAATACTCACCATCACTTAACTTAATCAACTATAAACAACCAGAAACTTAGGTTAAATACTTTGCGAAGCTATGTTCTTAATGATTTGGCAGAAGTTTTGTAAATATTGTGCAGCTTTCCGAATAATTATCGGTCATTAATTAAAGGTAATAGTTGCCAGATTAAGGCAATATACCCGGCAATTCCGCTTTCCGGTTAATATAAGTATATATATCAAGGCGTTGAAGCTGGAAAACATTTGTCAAGGGAACCAAAATAACTTCATCCCCTGGTATCGTCAGGGGATTATTTTTTTGGGGAAACAGAGATTTACTGGTTACATAATGTTTAATTTAATTATCAGGGGGTTATTAATAAACAGTATTTACTAACTTCGGGGAGATTTTTTTCGTTTATTTTTTCAAAAACAAGTTATTTTGGAAACAGGTCTTGTAATTAAATCAACAGGAAGCTGGTTCACTGTAAGAAAACAAGATGGGTTAGTAATAAACTGTAAAATAAAAGGCAGTTTCAGAACCAGGGGTATACGTAATACAAACCCTGTAGCAGTTGGAGACCATGTTCATTTAATAGTTGATGGAAACCATGGGATTATCCGGGAAATTGATCCGCGAAAAAATTACATTATCCGGAAATCACCTAATTTATCAAAAGAAACCCAGATAATTGCTGCGAATATTGACCAGGCGTTATTAGTTGTAACCCTAGTCCTCCCAAATATATCGACAGAGTTTATAGATCGCTTTCTTGTTACAGCAGAAGCATATAGAATTCCTGCTATTTTAGTTTTCAATAAGACAGACCTTTATAATGAGCAAAAAATAAAAGAATTAGAAAAGGTTAAATCTGTTTATGAAGGAGCCGGATATAAAAGCATTAAAATCTCAGCAATAGAAAGAACAAATTTAGAAAAAATCAAAGACCTGATGAAAGATAAAATCAATCTTATAGCCGGACAATCAGGAGTGGGGAAATCCACTATCCTGAATGCTATTGATTCCAATCTGAACCTGAGAACCGAAAATATTTCAAAATCACATAAAACAGGCAAACACACTACCACTTTTGCTGAAATGCACTTTCTTAGTTTTGGGGGATCGGTTATTGATACACCGGGAATAAAGGGATTTGGTCTGGTAGATTTTGAAAAGGAGGAAATTTACCATTATTTCCCGGAAATATTTAAGGCTTCAGCGAATTGTGAATATAATAATTGCAGCCATACACACGAAACGAATTGTGCAGTAAAAAATTCGTTGGAAAAAGGGTTAATAAGTGAAACGAGATACCGGAATTATTTAAGGATTCTTGAAGATAAGGGAAAGAAGTACCGCAGTTAATAAATATTCAGAAGATTTTTTTATATATATTTGAACAATAGAAAAAAGTTAATTAGTGTCTGTCCATAAAGTTAAACAAATTTTGAATTAAAGCCCCCCGTAAGGAAGTTTACCCTGTGAAATTGCTTGCCCTGTGTAATCCACGAAGTGGTGCAACGCAATTACACAGGGCGGGCAGTATTTAATAGGGCATGACTGTACGGGGGTGTTTGTTATTTGTGATTTTTACTATTTATTTTAGCTTTCGGACTTTATAGACGGGCAATAATTAGGTGGGCTAAGTACTGTGCGGTATTTGGAATTGAACAAGTTTAAAAAGGGGCATGAAAAAGATATACTTTTCGGTATTTGGAATAATTGCTATACTTGTAGTAATAAATTTTTATTATTATTCACAAATATTTAATCAGCAGGTTGAGTTCCAGGAGAATTTTCTTTTAAAACAAACTCAGTTATGTGGTTACGAAATCGAACAAACCGGATTTGAGTTTTCAAGCGACTTGAATAAAATCCTGTTTTCCGAGGATATTTCGCGATTCTTTGAAAATGAAGAAATAAAAACCCGAACAATACAAGATATTGAATTGTTTTATGAAAAATATAAATATCTGATTACAGGAGTAGAAGTTTATGACAATGAGTGTAATGTTTTCTACGATTATAAGGATACTAAAGGAAGTTTTATCCGGGATGAATTTATTGCTCAAACACAGAAAGAAATATGTTTGCGTGAAAAGACAGTAAAGCATAATGACAAATACATGTTAATTATGCCAATATTTAATAATAACAGGGTTACAGGAAATTTTGTAGTAAGTATAAACTATCTCAACTTTATTAAAAAGATTTTCGAAAAATCATATCTTGAAAACGTTCAATGGCAATGGCTCATTAGCAAAGAGGGGAAGGTAGTACTAAATAACCTCCTCGTAAAACAAAATTATGAGGTGAGCCAGCTTGCCGAGATGGTAGATGAATTGGATGAGGGGCTGCAGGGAGCATTGAGACACGAAATAAATTTCAATGGAAATTCAGTTGATGTTATTTCCGCCTTTTACCCTACCAGGATACTAAATAAAGAGTTTGGAGTAGTTTTTTCTTTGAAAACCGATTATGTTTTTAAAATCATTATCAAGAATTTCTCAATTCTGAGTTTGCTTACAATTGTTCTCATTTTTCTTATGGTTTTCATTTTTATACTCTTTATTAGAAAGATAAAATCAGATAAACAGCTTGTACAGGAATCTGAACAATCTTTAAAACAGATAATTGAACTATTGCCACTCGGCATTCTTGTTATTGGAAAGGATAAAAAGATTAGAAGAATTAACAAGAAAGCCAAAGAGATGTTTACTCTTGCAAACGAAAAAGATTTAATTGGTAAAGATATCTCAGAACGATTTATTGTTGGAGAAAATTTTCTTGACAGAGATAATTTCGGATCAGCACTGGATATATCCTTTTTTTATACTTATAATGATAAAAATGTTGTGGTTTACCGGGAAGATATCCCGGTAATAATTGAAGGTGAAGATCTTATTCTTCAAGCTTGTTTTGATGTTTCTCTGCTTGAAAGAGCCAGAAAGCAAGAAATAAGGGCTAATCAGGCGAAAGCAGAGTTTTTAGCTAAGATGAGCCATGAGATCAGAACTCCTCTTAATGGAATCGTTGGGATGTCAGATTCTTTGAATAAACAAAAGCTTAAGAAAGAACATGCGGAAATTGTCAAAATTATAACCAAATCTGCCGGTTTGCTGAACTCTTTGATCAACGACCTTCTTGACTTCTCAAAAATGGAAGCTGATAAAATTGTTATTGAAGAAATACCTTTCCGGCTTAGAAAAGAAATGCACCTGGCTCTTGATCCTATGTTTCCTAAAGCAAAGAGAAAAGGACTGGAAATCATTTCACAGATAGATGAAGAAGTACCGGATAATCTTATTGGAGATCCTTTCCGTTTAAGACAAGTATTATCTAACCTTGTTGACAATGCTATAAAATTTACTTCCAAAGGTAAAATACTGATTAAAGTAATGCTTGAGGATAAGATACGCAATAAATTAAAAATCAATTTTCATATTGAAGACACCGGCATTGGAATACCCACGAAAAAAATAGGGGAAATATTTGATTCATTTCATCAGGTTGATAGTTCTAATACCCGGAAATACGGAGGGGCCGGTTTAGGTATAACTATATCTAAGCAACTAATTGAATTAATGGGAGGAGAAATTAGTGCTGAAAGTCCCTCTGGATTATCTACTGACCCGTTATTTCCCGGTACGGGATTCTCTTTTACAGTTAAGTTCTTTTCTAATGAAAGGCAACCCAAAGAATTTCAACAGGGTGAAAGTTCCTGGGATAACCAGATAAAAGCTTTGATAATTAACAAACAATCTGATGCACATAATCACCTTACAGATATACTTCATGGTTTTGATGTTTCTTCATATTACACTTCTTATAATGAGACAAAGACAATTAATCAGATTAAAACCAATGCTAAAGATACTGATGATGGCTATAAACTGATTTTTATTATGGACACCCCTGTTTTTGATGGGTTTGAAGTCGCCAGGAAGATGAACCAACACGAGTTAATTGATTATTTTCTGGTAATTATTATAAGTTCTAACGATCATAAAGGGAATCTTATTAAAGCCAAAAAACTGGGGGTTGACTATTATCTGATTGACCCTTTTCAATCATCCGAGATATTCGATTTAATTATAAATAACTTTCCGCAAATTCAGCCTTTGGAAAAAGAACGTCAAATTGTTGAGGAAATTAATAAAGGATTGAATATTCTTATTGCTGAAGATAATATAATTAACCAAAAGGTTATTAAAGTATTATTTAAAAATCTGGGATACGAAATTGATATCGTCTCTAATGGTAAAGAGGCAATACAAATGATCAAAAAAAAGAAATATGATATTGTATTTATGGATATCATGATGCCGGAAATGGACGGTTTGGATGCCACCCGGGAAATAAGAGCAAAGGGCTATAAAATTCCTATAATAGCTCTTACGGCTGATTTGGGAAACAAAACCAAAAAAAGCGCATATGACGCGGGCATTAATGAATTTATTGGAAAGCCTATTAAAAGTGACGAGCTTAAAAAGATAATGATAAAATGGTTTAAAGTCAACAAAGAGAAATAAGGAAGCCATACCACAAGACTAAGTAATCAAAAGTTAAAGTGAACTAAAGTTGGGAAGAAGTTATAAGTGAACTAAAGTGACTAAAGTGAACTAAAGTTGAGTAAGGTGAGTAAATGAGTAAATGATAAAATGAGTAGATGGTGAGATGAGGCGTGAACTAGTAACTCGTAATTCGCAACACTTTAGAAGAATGTAAAATTTTGAATGCCTGTCATGTGAAATGCGACGCCTGCCCTGCCTGCCCCGCAAGGAAGGATGACTGTGCCGGGGTGAAATTTGAGGTACGAAAATATTTCACCAGGGTAGGAGCATATTTCACTATGGTAGAATGAAGAAATAAGAGAGGTGAGTAAGGTGAGTGGTTTAGTAATTTAAAACTTTAGACATTTTAACATTTTAGTCATTCCAAGTATTTCCAATTTTAGGCACTTTAAACTTTAGGCACTTTAGGCATTTCTTTTATACTGAATAGTTACATATAAACAATTAATAAGGAAACCGGGATTTCGGGAAAATGCAACTTACTTATTTGATCGGGTTTTATTATGCATACGAAGGTAGGGGTCAGTGAATTTTTAAATATGTCGATTAAATTGCCCGTTATTGATGTTCGTTCTCCGGGTGAATACGAAAAAGGGCATGTTCCGGATGCTTTTAATATACCTCTTTTTAATGACACAGAGAGAAGTGAAGTAGGTAAAAAATATAAACAGGTAAGCCGGGAGGAGGCTGTTTATACCGGATTGGAATTTGTGGGCACAAAGCTTGTTTCGCTGATTAAACATGCTAAAAAAATTGCAGGCAAAAATGAAATACTGATACATTGCTGGAGGGGAGGTATGAGAAGTGAGAATATGGCATGGCTTTTTTCTGTGGCAGGACTGAAACCATATATATTAACGGGGGGATATCGGGCATACAGGCAATATATTCGTAAGAAATTGTCTGAAAACCAAAAAATGGTTATTCTTGGTGGCAAAACAGGATCCGGGAAGACGGAAATACTTTATGAAATGAAAAAGCTGGGACAACAGATAATAGATCTGGAAGGTCTTGCTAATCATAAAGGTTCTGCTTTTGGTGCTCTGGGGCAGGAAATTCAACCAACAAACGAACAATTTACTAATAACCTGTTTAATGTTTGGAAAGATCTTGATCCAAATAAAATCGTTTGGATAGAAGATGAAAGCAAGAATATTGGTTCTGTATCAATTCCTGAAGAGTTGTACGAAAAGATGAATAAAGCACCGGTAATTGTTGTTGAAATGACAAAAGAATTAAGAGTAAATAGATTAATGAAGGAATACGCCTTGTTTGATACCAAACAGCTTAAGCAATCAATTATGAAAATACAAAAGCGACTTGGTGGCTTAAACACACAAAACTGTATAAAATTAGTTCATGAAAAGAAATTTGAAAAAGCTATAAATATCAGTTTGTCCTATTATGATAAAGCATATAATTTCGGCCTTGATAAAAAGAAAAAACGAATAGCCGGATACATCAGGGCAGAAGATAATTCATCAGTTATTACAGCACGGAAGATTATTGATATCGAAAACAAAAAATCCTGGTAAATATTCAGTGTCTTATGTTTGGAATGTATAATAAAAGAAATGCCTAAAGGGCTAAAGTTTAAAGTGCTAAATGAAGAAGTGTCTAAAGTGTCAAAAGTTTAAACTGCCTAAATGAAGAAGTGCCTAGAATGGCTAATCTCATTATACTTTGCATTTTAAAGTCGGCAATCGGCAATCTGAAGACCGGGTTATTTATGCTTTTTAGGATTAAGTGATCGTGTGTAATAATTGTTTGATT
>JADFUQ010000321.1 GCA_015222065.1 Bacteroidota bacterium | reverse complement strand
ATTCTGCCAAATGGTGAACATCGGGATTTTACCGGTGGCTGGCACGATGGTGGCGATTATAATAAATGGTCGCATTATGGCTATTACGGTATAATCGCCCTGTTGGAGCTTGCCGGGTTAGAGAAAGAGTTTCAATGGACAGATCCGTCACCACTGCCATCTCCGGTGGATGAGGCGGACTGGGAATGCAAATTCATATTAAAGATCCTTACCCCGGAAGGGCATCTTATGTCACTGTTTGCCCCGGGTCCTAATCCCTGGGTATGCCTTGGGGCACCTGAGCGTGAGTTTATACGAATGGCACGGGTGGAATATGGCAGATCTCCCGTAGTCACGGCCTGGACAGCCGCTGCGCTAGCCCGCATGGCTATTTATACCGAAAAGGAAGAATATCGTGATAAGTACACAAATGCAGCAATTACTTTATATAATATTGCATCAACACGAAAATTGGATTCTCCGGATTATAGTGTCTATAAAAATGATTATCTGGGAATTCAATCTGCACTTCTTATGACTGATATTGCCTTTATAGACCTCGGGCTTGAGCGGGAAAAATATCAAAATGATGCCTTGATGCGTGTGGAGAGAATATTGGTGCAGCAAGATAAGCAGGGGTTTTTCTATACAAACATGGAACGCACTGCAAAGCAAGTTTTATCAAGCTACGATATGATACCTCTTTATCATTTTCTGCAGATTCCGGCAGGTCATTCCTGGAAGGAAAAAATAACCGGGGTGTTTGTTCGTTGGGCAAAGTTCATCGAACCAACTTTAAAGGGTAAACCTTTTGGTCAGGTCGGCTCTTTCGACTTTGCCGAAGGAAAAACCTATCTTGGTACGGGTAGTATTAGCACCTCTTTAGCCGGATGGGGACTTGCCACCACAGCCCTGCTCACTGGTGAAAGTTACTATCTTGAACAGGCACAACAGCAAATGTCGTGGATTCTTGGCTGTAATCCCACCGCGCTTTCTATGATGACAGGTGTAGGCAACAATCCAAAATGTTTCCACCATCGTTATGCTGCTATCCCCCCAGGTGGTAAGGAGGTTTTACCTGGCGGCATCTTGAATGGTATTCGGTTTGCCAGAAAGGGGAAGCCATTCCAAATCGGTGACCTGAACACACAGAACTTTGTGATTGGCGATAATCTCCCAACAGATTATCCGGTTCTGGACGATGATGTCTTTGGCTGGACCTGGGGCTACGGTACAAATGAGTATTGGACACCTAACAGCGGTTATTTTATCCTGATGGCATGCCAGCTTGAAAGGGCGATGAAAAAGCTAAACTGATTTATCAGGAGAAAAGGAAACTGATTAAAGAATAAAAGGAATAATTAAAAAATCTATCTTTAACTTTTTAACGTTGCACGACCTGCAAAATAAAGAGGAAAAATGAAATACAAAATCATCTTTACAGGGTTATTTTTTTTTCTTGTACAAACCAATCCTTATGCAAAATGAACAAGTTTTATAAAAATGTATTATGTCTAATTTCAGTCGTTCTAATTATCATTTTAATTACGGGATGTTCAAAGATCAACTCATACAGCCAGAAAGGGTGGAAACTTTTACCAGATATAAAGAACGAAAGCCTTACTATCGAGTATGAGGGTTTAGCGGTTATTTTAAAAAATACAAAACTCTGTCTAAAAAAGGATGGTAAGATTGTTGAGCTATCAGATTGGACGGTAAAAAAGCAAGATAATCAAATGTTAACTATTACGACGAATAAGCCTGAAATCACTACCTGGCAATTTATTGTTACCGAAGGAGGACTAAATATTAATTCTTCGGTAAATAATAGTTATATTACTGGTATCGCACCAGCTTCCGGCGCCAGAATACCAGCAAGAGTAGCAAGTCAGGATAATGGAGTGATTTATAATTCCCTTGGTTTTGTCTCAGCCAAAAATATATATAACTTATTTGATCGTAAAACCAACATCATCATTCAGTTTCCCAGGGAAAGTGAACTCACCCGTAATGTTGCAAATGAACAATTGATGAATGTAACTTTTCCATTACTTCCTGGAAGAGGATCACAAGGATATAAAGAAAGAACCAACCGAGGTATAAAAACAACCCAGGGTGTAGAGATTTCTTTGATTCTGAATTATTACACAGAAAAACTTGGTTTACAACATTATGAACCATACTGGCCTCAGCACTCTGATAAACATCCTTTTATAACAGCGCCTACTGGATGGTTGTCCTGGTACTGCTACTATATGCCTGCAAAACAGGAGGACATTTTAAAAGAGACAGATGCCCTTGCTGAAAAGTTGAAGCCATATGGTTTGGAGTATGTACAACTTGATGCTACTTTCACGAGAGGCGAAGAAGCTAATTGGCTTGAATGGGATAAAAAGAATTTTCCCAATGGTGGTAAGTGGCTTATGCAATATATCAAGAATAAAGGATTAAAACCCGGACTTTGGGTTAACGTTTATGGTGCAAATTACGAAAATCCTGCATTTGGAAAAAAATTTCCTGAAGGCAAATATCCTGAGAATTGGTTCCTGCATGATAAGCAGGGAAATGTTTTAAATGCTTGTTGCTCTGCAGATGCTACAGTTGTTCAACTTGATTATTCTAATCCCAAAGTTATTCAAAAGCATCTTAAGCCTCTTCTGGAGACATTAGTAAATGACTGGGGCATCGAATATCTAAAGGACGCTGGACATGGAAGATGGCAGTGGTCGTTCGAGGAAAATAGAGTCAGAGTTTATGATCCTTCGTTGGAAGGAAGAGATTTGTACTGGAAAGTTCAGGATGTTGTCAGGGAAATTATGGGACCTGGAAACTGGATTTTGGGTTGCGATGCCGAAGGAGGCGCTGATTACTATTCCCTTGGCTTTGGTCCTTTTGACAGTAATATTAATACTTGGGCGGATGTTTATAATATATGGGAGGAATTTTTGTGGGGTGGTTCGACAGGAACAAAAATGCACCTGGCTACCATGTTAAGCGCAAATTACCTCAATGATATTGTCTTATATAACGACCCGGATGCTACAATGGTCAGGCCTCCGCTGACAATGGCTGAAGCTATGAACAATGTTAGTTCCATAAGTCTTACCGGGCAGTCTTATACAATAAGTGATTTTATGGCTCAACCATCCAGGGAGAGAATTAATGTATTACGGGAACGTACTCGTTGGGGAAGAGATTTTCCGCAACTTATCAAAAAACTTTCTGAGGAGAGGACAAAACTTTATGAAAAAACAATGCCCGCAATGGATATAACTCCGATAGATTTATTTCCTTATAAATCAAAGGCTGAATATTCTCCTTTGCCTGAAGGTTTTCCTAACGTAAAAAATATGCCAAGAGCATTAGATCTTAAAGTTAATGCAAAGTCCGGAATATATGATGTTGTTGCTGTTTACAACTGGTCTGAGGAAAAATCTGAAAAGGTGGTTTCTTTTGCAGAAGATTTAGGTTTGGATTCTACAAAAAGCTATCTAGTCTTTGATTTTTGGAATCAGGAATTGAAGGGTATCTTTAAAAAGCAATTTCAGTCTATTGTCCCGGTGCATGGCTGCCAAATATTTTTAATCAGAACTCTGTCCAATCAGCCCCAGCTTTTAGCCACTTCACGGCACATAACAAGCGCTTACAGCATAAAAAATCTTGAGTGGAATTTATCTAAATCTATTTTGAGCGGTACATCGCAGACAGTTGCTAATGATGTTTACTCTTTGTTTATTTATCTTCCAGAGGGAATAAGTGTCTCCAATGTTGAGACAAATGCCGCTAATTTATCCTTCAAGACTTCTCCAAACGGAGTGCTTAATGTCTCTTTTCAGGGGCAGAAAGCACCTGTTGATTGGACAATAGAATTTTTAAACGAAGTAAAATAATATGTTTTACACCAAAAAAAAGTTGTTTATATGGGCTGGAAGTATAATCCTCATTGGATTTTTAATATGGGGTTTATTAGATTGGAATGGGTTTGAAAAGGCAGGATTATTTCGAAGCAAAAAAAGCAGCGAAAAAAATAGCAACCAAATAGTTGGGACTGACATCAAAAACGCAGTTCCGGAGTTGGTTGTGAAAGAAGGAACTCATTTTGATATCGGTGATGTAAAAGAAGGAACAAGACCGCATGTTTCGTTTACCCTAAAAAACACCGGTGATGCCGAAGCAACTATTGCAATTGATGATCTTTCTAAAGGTGGTTGCACAGCGGTTTCATTAATACCCAAAATTCAAGCAAAAGACTCGAGTGAATTGGTATTTGTATTTGAAACGTTTGGCTATGGAGACCAATCCGTAACCAGGCGTATTCGAGTGAATTATAACAATCCTGCTTGTAGTCCCCTGGAGATAAGCGTATCAGCCAGGATACTTGCTCCAGAACCCTACCAGGCGCTAATAGATGAGTTCTGGTACGGATTTTATGTTTTAGTGGATGTGAGAAATCCAGACGCTTATGCTAAAGAGCACATTGTTGGATCAATTAATGTCCCTTTACAATTGTTGGAAGATTGGACTGCTAAAATTCCAAACTACATCTTGATTTATCTAATTTCTGAAAATGGAGAAAAAAGCGATTTAGCTGTAAAAATGTTGAGAGAGAATGGTTTTTCTGAATGTGTTAGTTTGGTAGGAGGGTTAAAAGAGTGGAAACAGAGGTATTGTAAAATAGAGCTGCTGATTTCGGGAAACCGATAGTTGTTAAACGTTCACAACTCCTTTTCCAGGTAGTATAAAAAGTTTTATGAAAAATGATGTAAGCTAAAAAAATTTCTAATCTGCTAGCTGGCGGAAAACAACCCAACTTATAAAAAAAACGGAGGAAGAAACAATGAAAAGAACTATTTTTTTTGTTAATGCTTTTTTAATTACTTCTTTGCTTTTACTCAGCTCTAATATATTCGCTCAACAAAAAATTTATAACGTTCGCGATTATGGTGCCAAGGGAGATGGCAAGGCGCTGGATACAAAAGCTTTCCAGCAAGCGATTGATGATTGTGCAAAGGCTGGTGGGGGAACTGTATTAATCCCGGCAGGAACTTACAAAGCAGGAACAATTTATTTAAAGAGTAACATCAGGATTTATTTAGAATCAAGCGCTATGCTTATAGAAAGTGACAATATGGATGATTTTGATGTTCCTTTTGATAAATCATATACGACTACGACTGGTTCAAAAAAAGTTTTACTACATGGAATAAGAGTAAAAAATGTTACCATAGAAGGGAATGGTACTATTGATGGAAATAAAAAAGCGAATTATAATTTTACTTATTGGTTGAGGGGGCCATTACCTTTATTGTTTGAAAATTCACAAAACATTCTTATAAAAGATTTTACTGTACAGAACTCACCAGCCTGGGCAATAACCTTTTTCGGTTGCAACAATGTTGACATTATTCGGGTTAAATGTCTTCATAGTCAAGCCGATGGAATAAATATAACTTGCTGCCAAAATGTATTGTATGATGGGGTTTATTGTGAAGATGGTGTAGATGACCCACTTTGTATTAAAAATGAAAGTAGTGGTGAAAACTGGCCTGATTGTGGATATTTAACCGAAAACATTATGATTACTAATTGTTTGCTGAAGAATTGTGGCAATACAGCCGTAAAGATTGGAACAGGAACAGCAGGGATTTTTAGAAACATAACAGTTAACAATTGTATTTTTGATCGTACCGGCTATATGTTTACTCTTAACTTAAAGGGTTCGAATTCAGGACCAAACCCGGAAAGGGTGATTGAGAATTTGATATTCACCAATATAATTGCCAGGAATGCCAAGGGTGTTTTTGACATTACGACTATTGGTGTTTATTCGCCCGTTATAAAAAATCTTAGTTTTTGCAACATTACTGTTGAAAGTGATTCGCTGCTACGATCGGTGATTCAAGGTATGACTGAAGCGCCAATTAATGATGTTCGCATCAGCAATGTTAAAGTATTTCACCGTGGGGAGTTGCTTCCATACTGGCTAAAAGCCCAGCACGTTCATAGCTTAAAAATGGATAATGTTGACCTTGAATTTTCAGGAAATGTTGAAACAGCAATTTTATTTGAAAATGGAAGTGATTTTGAATTAAACAATGTAAACGTAACAGGTTTAACCGGCAAGAAACCGGTAATAGAGTTGGTTCAAGTCCGGGAGGTATTTATCAACAATTGTTTATCGCCCGGGATTAATAACTATTTATATGTCAGAGGCAGTCAAAGTAAAGATATCTGTTTGATGAATAATGAATTTAGCAGAACAAAATATCCTATCCTGGCATCGAGCGAAGTATCCGATAAAACATTTTTATCATCAATTAACAATGTTGATGTTCTCGATTTTCAGGTAGATCGAAATATTAATCCTGATGAAATATTCGAGCCTTTTGTGACTTTTTACAATAAAGATCGCTCGGGTCCGTATTATGCCAGAATTTATGTAAACGATCAACTTGCCGGCGCTAAATGGATGTGGGTGTATCAAAATGAAACTTTAAAAGACAGTCTAAAAACTATCCGGCTCTACAAACCAGGAGAAAAAGCATTAAGAATTGGGGAGGTTACAAAGCATGTAAAAGTCAATAACTCACCCGCAAAATTCGCTTATGGTGACACAATGCAAATTATTGCTCCGGCAAAAGCGGGCGAATTGACCTGGGTTGAAGTTGCCGTAAAAAATATTGGAGGCAAAAAAGGAACAAAATCCTTTGAGATGATTGGGGATGATAAAATCGTTGCTATGCAAAAGATTACTCTTGAACCAGGAGAAGAAAGAGTTGTTCGGTTTGAACATCGCTTTGATACGGAAGGCTCCCATATTATTCAAATTGGTGATTTCCCGCCGTGGAATTTATCGACTTATGCTAATGCCGAAGGCTATTATTATCAAACAAAAGATGGGAAAATTATCATTGATGCGGGGGGCAGAAAGTGGCATTATGAAGATCACGTGGTGGCTTATATCAACAATGTGAAAGGAGATTATGCGGCAACTGTTCAAGTATTGTATCAAGATCCCATGACAGGTTCTTATGCTGCTGTCGGTATTGTCCACAGAAATGAAATGACAGATGATAGTTCCGGCGGATTGAGCCGCCATTACCGTGTGCCGAAATACGGGGCGTATAAAATCTGGCATATCGATGTTGACGGCGATGGCAAGGTCGAGACTCATTCAGACCTTGGTTACGACCTTCCTCCGGTATGGTTTAAATTAGAGAAGCACGGAAAGGAATTCAGGGCTTTTACCAGTAAAGATGGCGTGAATTGGTTGGAGAATGTGAGCAGGTTTACACTGGAACACGCAGATAATATTCAGGATGTAGGGATTTATGGATTTGCGTATGGCTTGCATGGCAAGATATGCCGTGTAATTATGCGGGATTTTAAAGTTGAAAAGCTGGATTAATTTTTTGGTTTGAAAATAAAATAAATTTCAGCAGATTTTGAGCATCGCTCTCTACGACCTGAGGATATCATCAAAGTTGGCATGGTGGATTTACGGGATAACGATCTCTGGATCGAGTTGGGAGAAAGCCGGGCGTGGAGCTTTTTAAAGAAATAAAAAAGACTGTTTATTTATATATGATTTATTATTAGAGAATAATCTTATGACACAATTAGCAATCAATGGCGGACCGAAAACAAAAACAAGACCTTTTGGTACAGGTAAGCGTTTCGGACAGGAAGAAAAAGACCAGCTCATGGAAGTTATCGATAATGATATGCTTTTTTATTGTATGGGTAATAAGGTATATGAGTTTCAGGATGAATTTGCCAAAATGCACGATATGAAGCATTGCGTTGCCTGTTCATCCGGAACGGCAGCGGTGCATATTGCATTAGGTACCTTGCAGCTTAAACCCGGCAGCGAAGTTATCACCAGTTCAATAACGGACATGGGCTCGTTAACCGGAATATTATACCAGAATCTCATCCCTGTATTTGCTGACATTGAAGCGGATACGTATAACATGGATCCGAAGAGTGTAGAAGAGTGTATTACCGAAAAAACCGGTGCAATCCTGGTGGTTCATCACACTGGCCTTGTAGCGGATATGGATGCATTTCTTGCCCTGGGTGAGAAATACAATTTACATATTGTGGAAGATGTTGCCCAGGCATACCTTGGAGAATATAAAGGCAAATTGGCAGGAACCATGACCCCTATAAGCACTTTCAGTTTGAATCATTTTAAACATATTACCTGCGGTTCCGGTGGTATGATTTTAACCAATGATGAAGACAAGAGGAAATTTGCCAGCCTGTTTTCAGATAAATGTTATGACAGGGAAACGGGAATAAAAAACCCATATTTTTTAGCTCCGAATTACCAGATGACAGAACTTCAGGGAGCGGTGGCGCTGGCGCAATTGAAGAAATTACCCTGGATTATCAAACAGCGCCGGAAACTTGGAGATAAATTAACAGAACACTTAAAAACTATTGAAGGTATTACCCCGCAGCTGATACCTGAAGGAACTAAACATACCTATTTTTTCTTTGTTTTCAGAGTTGATACGGAAAAATTATCTGTTACTTCAGCAGAATTCTCTGCCGCATTAAAAGAGGAAGGTATTCCAAATGTAGCGAATATGATCACCGGAGGAATGCCGGAATATG
Organism: Bacteroidota bacterium; assembly: GCA_015222065.1. Lineage (GTDB taxonomy): Bacteria > Bacteroidota > Bacteroidia > Bacteroidales > VadinHA17 > JADFUQ01. The sequence continues at coordinate 5,181 of JADFUQ010000321.1, read as the reverse complement.
CCTATGATGTTTTTAAAAATCGTTCGGCCTTCCCCGATAGCCAGCATCCTTTTGTGAACAGCGAATTGGGAACTAACATTTCTTATGATAATGTTAATTGCCCGGTTGCGGAAAAAGCTTTCACACAGGTCATTAATCTGGAAATGAATGAGTTTTTCACAGAACAGGATATTGAAGAAATGGGTCAGGCAATTGAAAAAGTGGCCAGGTATTACATGGAAAAACGATAGGTTTGTTTCTTGTTATTTGTTTTTATGGCAACACCTGAAAAATCAAATAAGCATTAATTGTGATAGAAATGAGTAAGAAACTTAGAATAGGAATAGTTGGTTGCGGAGCGATATCGGAGATACATGCACAGGCTATTCAACAATCAGGAAATGCTGAACTTATTTCAGTATTCAGCCGTAGTGAAAAAAATGCCTGTCGTGTTGGTGAGAAATATGAAACAAAGTGGAGTATGGACTGGGATGAATTTATTTCTGATCCGGAGCTTGAAGCTGTTTCAATTTGCACTCCAAATGGAAATCATCTTGACTATGGAAAGAAAGCAGCGGAAGCAGGAAAACATGTTATCCTTGAAAAACCAATTGAAGTTACCCTGAAACGTGCAAAAGAACTTATAGATGTATGTAATAAGAATAATGTTCAATTAGCGGTTATTTATCAAAATCGTTTCATCGCGGAGGTAGAAGAATTGAAAAGGCAAATTGAAAAAAACAAGCTTGGCAGATTGTTTATGGGCGATGCTTATATCAAATGGTTTCGTTCACAGGAATATTATGATAGTGCCGCCTGGCGTGGTACGTCAGAGTTAGATGGCGGCGGTGTTCTCATCAATCAGGCTATTCACACCATCGATTTATTGCAATGGCTGATGGGTGATGTTGAAACCGTTTTTGGACAGGTAGGGACATTTACACATGAAAGGATTGAAGGCGAAGACAATGCTGTAGTAACGCTTCGTTTTAAAAGCGGCGCCATTGGTGTGATTGAAGCCTCCACATCCGTTCACCCGGCTCAATCAAGACGTATTGAACTTCACGGTGAAAAAGGCAGCGCTGTTATTGATGATAATAGCGCAAAAATTTCTGTAAAAGGTGAAGCTTCGAATGAGGATGAAAAAGATGAAAATAGTGGTGCAAAATCAGCCGGTTCTTCCAGTCCCTTTGGCGGTTTTTCTATTGAACCACATAAAAATCAATTTGAAGCAATTGTGGATGCTATCAACAATAAAAAAATACCACCCGTTTCTGGTGAAGAAAGTATAAAATCATTAGCGATTATTTTGGCAATTTATGAATCATCTAAAACAAATGCTATGGTTAATATAGATGATTTTAGTAAATGATAAATTGATGTTGCATCTGTTCCGGATTTATTAACCCTAACACCATAGACACAGTAAAACTTTATTCAGGTTCAATATTATGCAAAACAAATTCAAAAAATTACTGGCACTAATAGGTCCGGGATTATTTTTAATTGGTTATAATATAGGAACCGGAAGTGTTACTACCATGGCATCAGCGGGATCACGGTGGGGCATGTCCCTGATATGGACAGTAGTGCTGTCGTGTATTTTTACTTTTATAGGGATATGGGCTTTTAGCAGGTATACCCTGGCAACCGGTGAAACGATTCTATATGCTATAAAAAAGCGATTTCCTTTTGGCAGGCCAATTGCGTTTTTTATTATGTCTGCCCTTATTATTGCCGAGTTTATGGGGGTCTCGGGTTTAATGGCTATTGTAGTCGATATTTTACAGGAATGGATTTCGATTACTGTCGGTTATTCATCATGGATAGTAAAAATAGTCATTACCATTTCACTGGCTTTTATCCTTTTTGTGATTTTATGGCGAGGCCAATATCAGTTTTTAGAGAAAATTCTGGCTATTACAGTAGCGATTATGGGTATCTGTTTTATTGCCACAGCCTTTTTTATCGTACCTTCCTGGGGGATGATTATTTCAGGTTTGGTTCCCGCAATACCCAAAGAATCTAATGCAACTTTGATCATTGCCGGAATGGCCGGCACCACTTTTAGTTCGGCCATGTTATTTTGCCGCAGCATTACGCTAAAAGAAAAAGGGTGGACACTGTTACAAAGTGGAAGGGCACGAACCGATGCAATCATTTCAGTTATTGCCATGTTTGTGTTAAGTATTTCGGTAATGATCTGTGCCGCCGGAACGCTTTATGTGATCGGCAAACCGATTGAAGAAACTATTGATATGGTTAGAATTCTTGAACCGCTTGCAGGAAATTTTGCCATCACACTTTTTATGATTGGAATTGTCGGCGCAGGTGTATCCAGTCTTATCCCCACTATTTTGATCGCCCCGTGGATCATTTCTGATATCACCAAACAAAAGATAAATCCGGGCTCCCTGGTGAATCGAATTTTTATAACGATTGGGATTTTGATTGCCCTGATCGGCCCGTATTTAAAAACCAAGCCCGTTTCTCTGATGATTCTTACTATGGCTCTCCTGGCAATTATTCTTCCATTGTCAATAATTGGCATTACAGTTTTACTTAACCAGAAACATTTGGGAAAATATAAAGCTAATATCTGGGTGAATCTTGGTTTATTCACAACAATTATTTTCTCGTTTATTATGTCTTATTTCGGCGTGGTCGGTATTTGGAGATACTTTTAAATAAAAGTTGGAAAAAAAATCTATATTTGAATAAGATGAATAATATTAGTTTTCGGAATCAATTGTGCTTTTTTAAAAATAAGGAGGAAATTTTAAATGAACAAAAACAAAATCACAAGACGTCATTTTTTGGAGACGACTTCAATCGGAGCTGTTTCTGTAATGGCGGTTGCATCCATTCCGGCTTTTGGGTTTCACACCCAACAAACAAGTAGGCTAGCAATTTTAGGCGGGCAGCCTGTTAGAATAAAACCTTTTCATGTCTGGCCTGTCTGGGATAAAGCTGACGAAGATGCCATCCTGCCCGTTTTGCGCAGCGGTGTTTGGTCAAGAAGTGGTGTGGTAAAAGAAGCTGAGGAAAAATTTGCAAAGCTTATGGGAGCAAAACACTGCCTGCTCACTACAAATGGGACCCATGCTCTCATTACTTCTCTTCATGCACTTGGGGTAGGTGGTGGTGACGAAGTTATAACAACGCCGTTTACCTTTGTCGCATCTGTTGATTCTATACTTCTAAACAATGCATTACCCGTTTTTGTGGATATTGATCCCGTAACCTGGCAAATAGACCCTGATAAGATCGAAGAAAGGATCACCGAAAACACTACAGCAATTATGCCGGTACACATCACTTGCGGGGTTAGCAATATGGACAAAATAAATGCCATTGCAAAAAAGTATAACCTCAAGGTCGTTGAGGATGCGTGTGAATCACACCTTGCTGAATGGAAGCATAAAAAAACCGGAACGCTTGGAGACCTTGGTTGTTTTAGTTTACAAAACGGCAAAAGTATCACCTGTGGCGAGGGGGGGGCAATTTTGGGTGATGATGAACAGATAATGGATCTATGTTACTCGTTCCATAACTTTGGCAGACCTAAGGGGAAATATATGTCACGAGACCGGGGTGGGCACCCCATTTTAGGTACAAAATGCAGAATGGCAGAATATCAAGCGTCCATCTTAATCACTCAAATGGATAGTGCAGAAGAAGAAGCAAAAAGACGTTCTGAGAATGCAGATTATTTAACCGAAAAAATAGAAGAAATTCCAGGTATTGTCCCTATTAAGGGTTATGAGGAAATAACTCGAACTGCCTACTATTACTATGGCTTCCGCTACAAAAAAGAACACTTTAATGATTATCCAAGGGATAAATTTATCAAAGCACTTGTTGCAGAAGGAATTCCTACATCAGGAGGCTTGGGGGCCATTGAAGGGGAACCAATGCATAAAGAAGGTCTCATTGAAGAAGCTCTTAATTCAAAGACATTCCAAAAAATCTATTCAAAAGAGAGACTGGACGCCTATCGCCGGCAACTCGTCTGCCCGGAATGTGATCAACTGGTCGAGGAATCAGTTGGTTTCCATAGCAATGTTTTGCTGGGAACCAGGCAGGATATGGATGACATTTATAATGCTATCCTGAAAATTTATGAGAATAGGGACAAGTTGATATAATTAAGCATGATTTAATCAAATTTTCCTGGCAGTTTTAACCCTCCAGGAAGGTAAACTTTAAGGTATAACAATGAAAAAGTATTTTTTGAGTATAATTTCAATAGCCGGATTGTTGCTGATTTTAATTACTCCTATGCTTATGGGGGAAACGCCCGAAACTGTTCCCCTGACGAATCTTAAAGCAGGAGTGGGAAAAGTAGATATCACACCCCCAATTGAGATTCCCCTGGGAGGGTATCAGGGAAGACAAGGTCCTGCCACAGGGATTCATGATCCATTGTATGCTGTTGTTTTTGTTTTTGATGATGGGGAAAATCGGGCTGCAATCGTTTCTTTAGATATAATTCAAGTATTTCAGCAAGTTGGTGATTCGATCAGAAGTGCAATTCAATTAGCTACGGGTATTAAAGAAGATCATATTATAATAAATGCTTCTCACACTCATAGCAGTCCATGGATTGGTACGGATATCCATTATCAAAAAGAAATCATTGCCAAGATTACCGGAGCTGCCAGGATTGCGGTTAGCCGGTTACGCCCAATTAGCCTGGCCTACGGTGAAGGTAAGATTGATTTTAACACCAGCAGACGAACTATCGATGCCGATGGAAAATGTCACCCAAAGTTGAATCCCAAAGGAATTTGTGACCATCGGGTCAAGGTTCTGAGATTGGATGATAGTGACTCTCTTACACCTATGTCAGTAATCATGCATATTGTGTGCCATGGAAATGTATTTCGTGGTGAGAACACTGAGGTAAGTGGTGATTTCCCGGGAATTGCAAAATATTTTATTGAGCAGGCTTTTAATAACTCAACAACTGCAATGTTTCTTCAGGGATGTGCGGGCGACATTCGTCCTAACTTGCCAGATATTGATCCTGATGGGGATGGATTTGGCCGTAGTGGAAGCGAGGCTGATATGAACTGGTGTGGGTGGACTCTCGGCGCTGAAGTGGTAAGGGTTGCAACAAAGCTCAGGGTACATGAGCAACTGATCAAGCGGGAAAATCATTTCAATATTACTGCGGCGATGACAACATTAGAGTTAGAT
>JADFUQ010000320.1 GCA_015222065.1 Bacteroidota bacterium | reverse complement strand
TATAAATTATGAAAAATAAAGCATTAAGTTTATTGGGCATCTTTGTTGCTTTCTTGTTCCTTTTTTCCGCTTGTGAAAAAACTGAGATCGAGAAAGCAAATGAAGATTACAATTTTAATGATGTAATACCCATGATATTTGACTTCACAGGACCTACTGTATTACCTGCTTCAGGTTTAGGTAGCGTTGAATATAGATGTGTATACCGTGGTGGTTCAACTTACTCCTTCACTACAGAAGGACATAATGCTACAATTACCATTAAGGAAGGTTATCCGAATATAGCTGAAGTAGCATGGGATCAATCCTCTGTGGACGTACAGGCTAAGCTGTTCGTTGTTGAAACTACATCAGGAGGTAAAACATCTGACCCTGATACATTAGCAATTACCCTGACAGCTTTTTGTCCTCTTGTTGATTTAAATGATCTGGTTGGTACATGGACAGGTGATGATTCGGAAGGTAATGCTACTCAGGTTGTAACATTTGTTGATGGCAGTAATTTTATGATCAATGGTTTAAATGTTGGATGGATGGTCGGTTACTGGGGGGAAGTTATTGTTGATCAGGTACCTTTGGTAATGATAATGAATGAAAATGGTACTCTTGAAATTGAATTGCAATATTATATGGAGACTACCTGGAATGGTGCCCCTCAACCAATATATTCTATTGCTGCTACCGGGGTATGGGATAATTGTCTTAAAACAATGACCATTGATTATGACTTGTATCAAGGTGGTTCAGTTCTGACTTCAATTACTGAAAACATTACATTAGTACCTTAGTTACCAAATAGACTAGTTAGGTCATAACAATACAGTAAAGAGGCTGTCTTTAATGAGACGGCCTTTTTTTTTGTATAATGAAAAAATAATCGAAGCATTAAAAACTCTTGTAAAAAACGATACTAAATTAGCAGGTATTCTGCGTTCAGTTGGTATTTTATAAAAGCACCGTGCTCAATATGGTGTTCTGAGGCGAGTATGTGTTTTACTACAATTTAAATTCATCTTTTGCCAATTTCAGAATTTCCGAATGATCAAAAGCAAGTTCCGGCAGGTCATTAATATTGAACCATCTGGCGTTACGTGCATCAGATGCGGCTTTTGGCTTGATATTACTGTCACGAAGGTAACCGGTAAAAATAACACTAATTGTCCTGCCCCTGGGATCCCTGTCCGGATCATCAAAAGTGCGCCATTGTTCAAGTTTAATGTTGTATATTCCGGTTTCTTCCCGCAATTCACGGCAGGCAGCTTTTTCAAGCGTTTCTTCCATTTCAATAAAACCTCCGGGCAGTGCCCAAAATCCTTCATATGGAGGTTTATCACGTTGGATAAGCAGTATATCGGATTTCTTAATTATAAGGCAATCAACCGTTACTGAAGGACGGGGATAAGAATAGGTGAAAGGCATTATTAACGTCTCTTAAATTTGTTCCTGAATTCTCTCCGCTTTTTCCGATTAATTCTCTTCATAACTAAATATACTATGATAAGAACAAAGATAATTATCAATAAAACAGTTAAATCATTGAATTCGAACATATTAATAAGTATGAAATGGAAAATAAAAACTAAAAATTTCAATATTCATTATTTTCTTGTTTTCCCTTTCTTCAATTCTCTTCTCTCTTTTATTTTTTAATCATTTCATTATTCGGTGTTCGTTAACTAGCGAAGCGATCTCACGAACATAATTGAAATTTATTTATTTTGTGAGTAATCGATATTCATTATTCTCTTTTTCTCCCTTTCTCTTTTTCACCCTTTCACCCCTTCTCTTCATCTCTTCGCCCCTTCGCTCCTTCGACCCTTCGCTCCTTCGCTCCTTCGCTCCTTCGCTCCTTCGCTCCTTCGCTCCTTCGACCTCCACCAACTCACAGTATCCTCTTCACCACTCGCAGTTTATGGGTATATTGGTCAGACTCCTCTCTGTAAATACCCTGGTGGTCAAATTTGTCAATTCTTACATTACCTGAAGCGTGGATTATCTGGTTTTTTTCAAGGAGAAGTCCAACATGTTTGATCTGGCCCCGGTCATCATCAAAAAAGGCAAGATCTCCCGGTTGTGCTTCTTCAACAAAACTCAGGGATATTCCTTTTACCAGTTGCTGTCCGACATCACGCGGCAGAGAAATCCCGTTTATTTTATAAACCATTTGAATAAATCCTGCACAGTCAGTTCCACATGGTGATTTTCCACCCCAAAGGTAGGGACTGTTCATGTATGTTTTAGCTGTTTCGATAATATTATCTCTGCTAGTTCCTGATTTTATTTCTACCGAATGATCCAGTTTATAGTCTTTTCCAATAAAACTAAAGCCATTCTTTTTGCCGGTCATGCCATATATTTCACTTCCTGGCATAAGGATTATTTCATATAATAGAGGCAGGTCTATACTTTGAGCAACAGATATTCGGGGAAGAATAACAGGCTCATTATCAGTTAATATATGGTATTCTTCTGTATTTAACTCTTTTATTGACCTGTTTTCCACCCAGCCATGGGAACCATCAAATAGCAGTTCAACATATACCCAGCCTTTTATTTTGTCAAATATTTTGAATCTCTCTCCAAACAATATCTGCGTTGACATTTCTGTACGATGCGAGGGGTCTTTCCGTACTGGGACAATACTACACTCTGATATACCAAAATTCATGATCCGGACTGTTGAATTTCTAAAAGTTATTTTATCAAAGGTAAAAAATCTTATTTAAATGTATTGGAAGAAAAGAGTTCACGCAAAGATCGCAAAGAGTTTACGCAAAGATCGCAAAGGGGTCGCAAAGTTCTTTGCGTCCTTAGCCTGCCCCGTAAGGAAGAATGACTGTACTGGGGCGCATCCTTAGCGTACTTGGCGGTTAATTCTTTTAACAATATAACCACAGGGTTGCAGTGATGTAGTGTTGGGCAGTTAACTTACTTAACTAACTCGGTAAGAAATCAAGCTTGGTTATGATCTGGTTATTTATTATACCTTTGTTCATTAATATTTTAACCGTATTAAAATATTTGTAGTGATACTCTTTATGTTCTTATTTTAATCAGTATTCTTTATGAGAAAGTTTTTCATTTTTTTCAGGAATAACAAGAAGAAAATATATCAGGCCGGACTTTTTTTACTAACCATTATTATAGTAACATTCTTTTTCCCCAGGGAAGGTAAATTTCAATATGAATATCAGAAAGGGAAGCCATGGATGCATGAAGATCTGTATGCTGATTATGATTTTCCGATTTACAAGCTAGAAAGCCGGTTAAATGCTGAACGAGACAGTATTCTTGGAGATTTCAATCCATATTTTCGCTATGATAGTTCTGTTGTTGTTTCAAAAATGAACGATTTTCTTGAAGCATTTGACCAGAAATGGACAAATTTTCTTTCTAAGCACTACTATCTGGTTGAAGGAGCTGAAACAGACAGAATCTATTCCCGAAGATTGGAAGAAACAAAAAATAGATATCTGTCTTTTACTTCTGATATATTGGAACATCTTTATCTACCAGGAATTGTTGAGGTGAGTGATATCCTTGAGAGGGTAAGAGGTGAAGGAAGATTTATTGTCATTATAAAGGGCAATATAGCCGAAAAAGCTGAATACACGGATGTGTTCACACTTAAGCGGGCATACGAATATATTGTAAGTGAGCTTAATACATATAAAGAAAGGGAGGAGAATGCAAAAAGACTTGTGGATATTGAATTTCTTGATGAACTGAATTTGTCAAATTTTGTGAGACCGAATTTGTTCTATGATGAAGAAACATCCACAAAAGTAAAAGAGAGCCTTGTAAATGAGATATCAATTACATTGGGCATGGTTCAGGTCAACCAGTTGATTATCTCGAAAGGAGAAGTTGTTAGTAATTCGAAATTCAGGATATTGGAATCATTACGACAGGAACACGAATCACGGCTGGGATCTGCATCAAACTACTACCTTAAATTGCTGGGAAGTTCTTTGTTGGTGATCGTATCAATTTTGATGTTGTACCTGTTTTTACTACATTTTAGAAGCGAAATCCTTGATAGCAATATAAGTACATTATTCATACTATTGCTGGTGGTTATTTTTATTTTTATTTCAAGTATCGTCTATAAAACCGGTGCGGTTAGTTTTTATTTTATTCCGTTTGTATTTGTACCTATCATTATCCGTACGTTTTATGATGCGCGTCTTGCTCTTTTTATTCATCTTGTTATCATTCTTGTGGTTGGCTTTTTTGTGCCAAATTCTTTTGAATTTGTTTTCCTAAATATTATTGCAGGGATTGTTGCCATATTCAGTCTTACCAATACTTATCAGAGAGGCCAGTTTTTCCTTACTGCTTTACTCATATTTCTTAGTTATGGTTTGGTGTATGCAGGCATAGGAATAATTCAAGAGAGCAGCATAAAGAATCTGGAATGGATCAATTATGCCTGGTTTGCAGGAAATTCAGCATTAATCCTTTTAACTCTTCCTTCAATATATATTTTCGAGAAACTATTTGGTTTCTTATCTGATGCAACACTCCTTGAACTGTCAGATACAAATCAATCGTTATTACGTAAGTTAGGAGCAAAAGCACCGGGAACTTTCCAGCATTCCATGCAGGTTGCCAATCTTGCTGAAGAAGCTGTCCGGATAATAGGTGGTAATGCATTATTACTCAGGACCGGTGCTTTGTATCATGATATTGGGAAAATGTACAGGCACGAGTATTTTATTGAGAATCAAACTGATAATTTCAATCCACACGAAAGAATGGGGTTTAGTGAAAGCGCGGAGATTATTATTAATCATGTGGAAAAAGGAGTTGAACTTGCCAGGAAAAATAATCTTCCAAAGCAAGTCATAGATTTCATCCGGACTCATCATGGTACAACAAAAGTTCAGTATTTCTACCGGTCATATATCAGAAAGTATCCTCATAATGTTGAAGAAGGAGAGAAATTTACCTATCCAGGTCCAAAACCTTTTACAAAAGAAACAGCTATACTGATGATGGCAGATTCGGTTGAAGCAGCTTCACGTAGTCTGAAAGCATATACTGAAGATAAAATAAATGATCTGGTTGAAAATATTATAAAACAACAGATTGAAGATGAACAATTTACGGAAGCCCCCATTACATTTAATGATATAAATCTGATAAAAGAAACCTTTAAGAAGCAGTTGATTAATATTTATCATGTGCGAATAGAGTATCCGGAGGCGTAAAAAAAAAGGCACCCCCTTATCTCATATCAATAACCTCTACATCCGGATGTTTTGCGGGATCGAACCGGAAGTATGAATTCTCTAATTTAATATCATGTTCAAACCGGGTGATTTTGATTATGTAGTGAATGCCTTCTTTGCCCATGAATGTAGCTGATTGCAGTGACAGGTCTTTTTTACTGATAAGGAGTTTTATTGATGAATATTCTGAGTTCCGGTCTTTTGGAACAAGATCAATAAAATATTGGATTTCTTTTTCAATGTTCTTCTCTCCAATTAACCTGTATTTAAAATCTTCCTTATACATGGTAAAAAGGCTGGCAGGATTAGTAAGGAATGAGTTCCCGATGTCAACGTCTTCCGCGGCATTGATATTTACCTCTTGTACATCAGGTATATAGTTCCATACTGTTGTCTTGTCATAAAAAGTAATATTATCCATTAACTCAAGTTTGAACATACCTTCCTTTAGTGCAATGTTTCCATCAAACACCTCTTTTGAGTCTTGTTGCAAATCAATAACAGTTAGTTGAAATGATGCTTTTATTGTTTGAAATGATTTATTTATCTCAGCAACCTTGTCAAGTATTGCAGCAGCTTGTGGATCCTGTTGTGCAATTGATGATACAAACAGAAATATTGCGATAAAAGCTATAAATAAAAATTTCATACGATTTATTATAGAAGTCATTTCGAACAGATTCTTCAGTAACAAAATACTTTTCTCTTTTCTTTCGTTCTTTCGTTCTATCGTTCCTTCGTTCTTTTCAGTCTTCCTCTTGTTCAAGATTCTTCAAAAATTGTTCCAGAGTGTAATCATCAGGGATTAGTACCTGTCTCGCCTTACTGCCCTCAAAAGGTCCGACGATTCTGGCTGCTTCAAGCTGATCAATGATACGTCCTGCACGGTTATAGCCAATAGAAAGTTTTCGTTGTATTAATGAGGTGGATCCTTGTTGGTGCAGAACTACTAATCTTGCAGCTTCTTCAAAATAGGAATCTCTTTTAGACAGATCCGTTTCACCTGGTTCATTGGACCTGTCATCTGTATATTCAGGCAGGATTAATGCAGTGGGATATCCTTTTTGAGAGCCGATATATTCTGTTATCTTTTCAATTTCAGAAGTATCCAGGTAAGCACATTGGAGCCTGACTAAATCGCTTCCCGGTGACAGCAGCATATCTCCACGACCAATAAGTTGATTGGCTCCCGGGCTGTCCAGAATTGTTCTGGAATCAACCATTGATGTAACCCTGAATGCAATTCTTGCGGGGAAATTAGCTTTGATAACTCCGGTAATAATATTGGTAGTAGGTCTTTGAGTAGCAATAACCAGATGCAATCCCACGGCTCTTCCCATTTGAGCAAGACGGGCTAGCGGGTTTTCTATCTCTTTACCTGCCGTCATAATAAGGTCGGCAAATTCATCAATAACCAGAACAAGATAAGGCAGATATCGATGACCTTTCTCAGGGTTAAGTTTCCTGCTTTTGAATTTACTGTTATACTCCCGGATATTACGAACATGAGCAAGCTTAAGTAAATCATACCTGTTGTCCATTTCAATTGTAAGAGAATTCAGGGTATTAATTACTTTGTGTGTATCTGTAATAATGGGTTCTTCATCATCAGGAAGCTTTGCCAGGAAATGCCTTTCAATTTTTGAAAATAGAGTAAGTTCAACCTTTTTCGGATCAATCATTATAAATTTGATCTCGGAAGGATGTTTTTTATAAAGCAGGGAAGTAATTATAACGTTCAATCCAACTGATTTCCCCTGGCCTGTTGCACCTGCAATTAACAAGTGAGGCATTCTGGTCAGATCAAAAACATATGGTTCATTAGAAATGGTTTTACCAAGAGCTACTCCCAATTCAAATTCCGATTCTATGAATTTTCTTGAATTTAGCATTGACTTCATTGAAACGATCTCAGGATTCAGGTTAGGGACTTCAATGCCAATCGTTCCTCTTCCGGGAATTGGCGCTATTATTCTGATTCCCAATGCGGAAAGACTGAGAGCTATATCATCTTCAAGATTTCTGATTTTGGAAATACGGATGCCTGGAGCAGGAACAATTTCATACAAAGTTACTGTCGGACCAATGGTTGCTTTTATCTTGTCAATCTCAATGTTATAATTTCCAAGAGTTTCAACAATTTTGTTCTTGTTGCTGATAAGCTCATCTTTTGTAACATGAGAATTCCCTGATTCATAATCTTCAAGCAGCTCAGTACCGGGTATTCTATATGAAGGCAGATCAAGTGCAGGGTCGTATGGTTGAGAGGATATTTCTCCTGACCATTCATCTTCTGAGGATTTGCGCTGTTCAATTGTTAATTCAATATCATCAGTTGTCTGTTTAACCTCCTTTTCGTTTTTTTCCCGATCCTCAAAAATATCTTTTGTTTGAAATGTGTTCAATTCTTTTTCCTCTTTCCCAGTATTATATCTGCCAAGTTTAGTTTCATCAGAATTCCTGTTACTAATTATGTCTGAAAAATCAGTGATTTCAGAGTTTTCATCGGATACTTTTTCTTTACTTTGGAAAAGGTGCATAATACCACTAAATGAAAAAATAAGAAATGCTGTAAGCAGAAGCAATAATAAAAAACCGGTACCGGCTTTACCAAGAAATGCATTAAGCCAGTTACTTATTAGGAATCCGTGTCCGCCTCCAAATCCACTACCGAGATAGCCCCCTGAGTCACTAAAAATGTAACTGAGGATAACCGAGAGCAGGATAATTGCAATAAGTCCTGTTTTAATTGTTTTCCATACAGGAAGAATTTTTAAATTAAGCATACGGAAGCCAATAAGTAACAGCATAATGGGAATAAAAAAGGAAGCTATTCCAAACCATTTGTTAATAAGTAGATTTGAGAAATATGCACCGGTTTTGCCTGACCAGTTCAAAACGCGGATTTCAGAACTGGAAAATGCTGATGACCATTCAAAACTCTGGTCGGTTTTCCAGGTAAAAAGGAATGAAATAAAGGCCAGGAGGAGAAAAAAAGCAAAGCCAATAAAAAAAAGACCGAACAATAATTTCACCCTGTTGTCTTTGAAAATTTCAAACCTGTTTTTGTTTGATTTTATTTTAGTCCTTTTTTTTGAGTTTTTCTTACTTTTCATACTTAAACAGGTTCTGTTTTTTATTTTTACTTAATAAGCCCAAAGATAAAAAAAACTATTCATACGAAAAACGAATAGATGCCGAATGGAACAATGGAACGTTTGAGCAAACTTGTTTGCGAAAACCTCATGAGCGGGTTGTGGGAAGGATTGTGGGAGCGAATAATAATGGCCAACATTCCAACATTCCGGGATAACTATGTATTAATCTGAAGAACAAAAACAATTATTCCATGATTTTGTCAAGTACGGTGGTAATAAATTCTCCGGGTACTCTTTTGAAATTGGGCTTATTTTTGAATTCTTTTGAGGAAATTTGTTTGAAAGAAATACTTTTTGCAGTAAGTTTCATTTCAACTTTGCTAAGGTTTAAATAGAATTCCAGTAATACACCATCGATATCAATATAGGGATTTGAAGAATTAGGATTCTTAATGGTTATTTCATCTGTATAATAAACAGTGAATGATTTCATATCTGATGAAGGAAAGCTTATAATTGCAGGTTTACATTCAAAACCACAAATATTTTTTACTTCATTTCTATATTCGATTGTCATTTCGGGCATTTTACTAAATCCCGGAGATAATTCATTTATCTCACCCTGGTAATAATATTTTTTATTAAGTACCTGTAGATAGGTTAAATTAGATGAATTTCTATGATTTATAATGTTTGTAATTTTAAAATAACCGAACATCCCGCTAAGTTCGCTGAGATAATAACCATTTTTGAATTTAACAACCAGCTCTTTAGGTAATGACTGACTCGGTAGGCTCTGGATTTTGTTATCCAGGTAGGATATATTAAAAAGAATTTCCCCTTCTTCTCTTTCATTATGTTTACGGCATGAGTTTAAAAGAAGAAGAAATAACAGCAATATTGTTACGATAAACCTGTTGACTATAAGTGGTGAATTATATGATCGTACCAATTTGATAATCAATTTTTGAAAAGACCAAGATACAAATTTATTTGCGCTTTTACGATTTCAGTTAAAAAATATATTACTTAACCCGTAACCCGTAACCCGTAAC
>JADFUQ010000319.1 GCA_015222065.1 Bacteroidota bacterium | reverse complement strand
TTCCACATGGAAGTTCACGAGCGGGTTTGCGCCATGGGCTTTTGTGGGAGCGAGTAACAAATACCACAGAACTTGTAAAAAGATAGAAAATATAAGTAACCTTGTCTCTAACATAAAAGATTTAAACGTATGAACAAACAAAACAAACAGAATGGACAAATAAACCGGCGCAGGTTTATTGGAATTACCACTGCTGCTGCTGCATATTCTTTTATGCCACGATTTGTCAGGGGTAATGTTTACGGATTAGGAATGGAAAAGCCTGATTCAATATTCGGGGGTGTTAAAATCGGAGCTATTACTTATAGTTTCAGAAGCCTTCCTGGTACCAATGCTGAAGATACTCTGGATTATCTGGTTCAATGCGGACTAAGTTCATGTGAGTTAATGTCAGGTCCTATTGAAGAATCCGCAGGGGCTCCAAATAATATGAAGGAAATTGTCACCTGGCGTAAAACCATTACATCAATGGATAAGTTTAAAAAAATCCGTGAAATGTACAATAACGCCGGAGTTGATATTAGTATAGTAAAATTTGGCAGTATAGGAATGGACAGAGTGTCTTCTGAGGAACTTGAGTATATGTTTAATGTTGCTAAAACAATGGGGGCTAAAGGCATAACAACTGAGTTAAATGAAACAAAAGCAAAGAATTTAGGGGCATTAGCTGATAAACATAAAATAGCTATTGGCTTTCATAACCATACACAATTAACTCCAACTACATATTCAGAAGGTCCGTATTTCTCCTATGGTAAAAATATAATGGCTAACCTTGATATCGGACATTATGCTGCCGGGACTGGCCAATCTGCTTTACCACTGGTAAAGGAACTGGGAAACCAGGGCCGTTTACTTAGTATTCATGTAAAAGACCGGACATTTGATGGGGATACAGTTCCATTCGGGGAAGGTGACGCTCAAATTGCTGAAATCCTGCAATTAATTAAGAAAAAGAAATGGGATGTTTTTTGTGACATTGAGCTGGAATATCCGGTTCCTGAAGGTTCCGATGCAATTATAGAGGTCAGGAAGTGTGTTGAATATTGTAAAAATGTACTTATATGAAAACCAAAAAAATCAGTTTTTGGTTTAACAGCAATCGTTTGCTTGTTGATTTCGTTTTCCGGGTGTAAAAATGGAGCGGATTATTATACACGTGGAGTGGGTATATACCCGGGTAATCCGGCAGAGGATTTTTCCCCTAATCTGGTTGTTGATAAAATAAATTACCGTAACCTCGCCAAACTCAGATCGGCTTATCATTCATCAGGTTACGATTATAACCTTACTGCCCAGCTTGTTACTGATGGAATAATCATTCATGAAATGCCCGACTTTATATCATTCTCTACCAGTCAGGGAGTGCTTCCGAAAAATGAACGGGAATGGTTGCTCGATCATAACAGTGTAACAGCATTGAGTATTGAGGGTGCAGAAATTTGGATTCAGTTTGAACTTAACCAGGTAGCAAATATTCCCGAAATTACCGGAATAACTATCAATGGTAATTTAACCTGCAGTGATAAAAAACCCGGGGGATGGGAATTTGTCTGTTCCGGCTCCAATGATGGTGTAAACTGGGATGAGCTGGGAAAAGTAAAGGGAGCTGGTTTACCGGGGCAGGAAAGACCAAACCCGTTTGCAAAGATGTTAGCAGACCTGAAATCACAGGGCAAAGATTCAACAAAACGCCGGCCTCCAAATCCATTTGCCTTTTTTTCAGGCCCTGCAGGTGCCGATTCAACCATTCCAAAACCATCTTTTACATTTAATTTCAGGATACCGCGAAATATAAGGTTAATAAACCAGTCGTTTGAATTTAATGAACCGGTTGCTTACCATTTCTACCGGGTTAACTTATCAGCCCCGTGTGCTGAAAACTGGAGATTTGGCGATTTGGATTTCTATAAAAATGAAACCAAACTGAAAATGGCCCCGTCTCACAGTTTTAAAAGTGCGTGGATGAGTGCCGGAACCGGCGAAGAATGGGTTTATGTCGGAATGAAGGTAACCCGCCTGAGGTACTGGATACTGCAATACGTTCCATGATCCATGAAATCCATCCTGAAATACATTATATATCCAATTCATCAATGGGTGTTGTCAGCGGGGGAGGACCATACAGGGCACTTCCGCCAAGGGACTATTTCCTATTGTATGGCTTTAATAAATTGCATAGCGAAAGGGGAATGTCAAATGTCATGACATATGAAAGCATGAAACAGATGCTACCGGAATCTGCCCTGTGGCCGCAAAGCAGCCAGTGGGGTCTGCACGATTATACTTTGGAAGGCGCTCAGGGAGCAGCCTCGTTTAACCTGATTATTGATAAAGGTTTTGGTCTGGCAGACAATGTTAAAAAATTTACAGAACTGGCACAGTGGATAAATTACGACGGATACCGGGGTATGTTTGAGGGACGAAGTGCCTTCAGGAAAGGCCTGTTGCTCTGGATGAGCCACTCTGCCCGGCCGTCGATGGTATGGCAAACATACGATTACTATTTTGAACCTACTGCGGCTTACTTTGGATGTAAAAAAGCTTCAGAACCAATTCATATCCAATGGAATCCTGTTTATGACGAAATTGAAGTTGTAAATAATAATGGCAAAGACAGGGTTGGGCTAACTGCTAAAGCTCAACTGATCAATATGGACGGTTCGGTTCAGTGGAAAAAGGAAACCGGGTTCGATAGCAATGAAGATTCAACCGTAAAATGTTTTAAGCTTGAATTCCCGAAAAGTTTGACTTCTGTCCATTTTATCAAACTAACTTTAAAAGAAGGAGATAAAACTATATCGGAGAACTTCTACTGGCGCGGACTTGAAGATGGTAATTATCAGGCACTCCGCGATTTACCTGTGGTTGAGCTTGAGAATAGTACAAGAGTTGAAAAATCGGGGAAAAACTGGATGCTTATAACTTCACTGAATAATACTTCGGAGCACCCTGTTTTAATGATCCGGTTGAAGGTCGTTGGTCAAAACAGTGGGGAACGCATCCTGCCGGTATTTTACAGCGATAACTATGTTTCACTTATGCCGGGTGAAGAAAAGGTAATTACAATGAAACTGAAGAATGAGGATACGGCTGGTGAAAAACCGTCTGTTGAAATTTCAGGGTTTAATTTATAGAAAAAAAACTTCTCAAATGTGCAAAGATACAGGTGCTACCAATAATAGCAAAGATGATGATAGTCAAGGCTTTTTTCATGACACTAAGTTAAAAGAGTTTATGTACTAAGGTATTAAAATAATATAACATGGAAGGATTTTATAAGATAATCCTATATAACAATCGGGTAGTTTTCTTTCACTTACCCGAATTTATTAGATACTTATCGACTGTAAATTTTGCGGTTCCCAGGCAAATTTTTCAGCTACCTATTGAACTCGGTACTCCGTAGGGAGTTAAAACTTGTCCGCCAACGGGGCGGATGTGTGCGGAGTGACTTATTGACTTAAAGTTATTTGGTAAATACTATTTTTTTTTTAATTTTATGTTTATTAACTATTTATTATTATAAACCTAAAACTATTACAATGACAATAAAATTTGATAAATTTAATGTGGTAAAAGATATAGATACAAATAAAAGGGTGAATAATATTAAAACTCACTCTTTATGGTTTCTATTATTGATTCCTGTTTTTTTTATTCCGTTAT
>JADFUQ010000037.1 GCA_015222065.1 Bacteroidota bacterium | reverse complement strand
CTCTATATACTGGTTCTGGGTTTTTGGTTTTTCTACTTTTGAAAATTTTGATCCGGAAAACAGGAAGTGTATCAAATGGACTCCGGATATTATAATTTATTAAAAAAATGGAGTATTATATGGAATCCGTTTTTACTTGGATATATGAGGATTATATTGTAATTTGCTGTAGAATATAATGTTATTCAGTTTCCCCATATCGCACTACTTGGCGTGTTATAAGGTTAGCTTTTTCAGTATACGGTCGTTTTTTTTGTGGATCATTGAAAGAATTGTAATCTTGGAGGAGTTATCAGGAAAACTATAGAATTACTTGTTAGACTATAAAATGAGCAGTATTCATGTTTTTTGTAAGTCTAAAGTCATCTTCATAAATCAGGTCATACAAATTGTAAATACTCATGAATTTGAAATGGGGAATGTCTGGTAAATTATGCAATATTTTTAAAAAAAAGAAAATATAAGTGTGAGAGGTAATCATGATTAAAAAAACATTTTTTCTATTATTACTAATCATTTTTCTATCAAACATTTCATGCTCCCGTTATCAAGAGATTTGGATTAATTTTACGAATGCTAATTGCGTTAATACAGTAGCTATTGAAGGTAATTATATCTGGGCTGGGACTGCCGGAGGTGTTGTTAAATGGAATATTAACGATGGAGAATATACAAAATTTACTTCTGCTGATGGCTTGGCTGATAACATAGTCCTTTCAATAGCCATAGATTCAGCGGGAAATAAATGGTTTGGTACATCAGAAGGCATTAGTCTATTTGATGGCACAAACTGGACAACATATACTACTGATGACGGCCTAGCTGATGATTATGTGAGTTCTATAGCGATAGATTCAGAAGGAAACATATGGTTTGGAACAGATAGAGGTGTGAGTAGTTTTGATGGAGTAAACTGGATTGTATATGACAAATCTGATGGGTTGGCTAATGATGAAGTGAGTTCAATAGCGATAGATTCAGAAGGTAATAAATGGTTTGCATATGGATTTTTTGGGAAAGGAGTCAGTAAATTTGACGGAACAAATTGGACTACGTATACGGAATCTGATGGATTGGCTAATGATTATGTGAGTTCAATAGCCATAGATTCAGAAGGTAATAAATGGTTTGGTACCATTACGCGTGGGATTAAGTGTGGGGTGAGTAAATTTGATGGAAAGAAATGGACTACTTATACGGAATTTGAAGGATTGACTTTTGAAGTGGTAGGAGCGATAGCGATTGATTCGGAAGGGAATATATGGTTTGGAACAGAAAGAGGTGTGAGTAAGTTTGATGGCACAAACTGGACAACATATACTACTGATGACGGACTAGCTAGTGATGTAGTGAGTTCAATAGCGATAGATTCAGAAGGTAACAAATGGTTTACACATGGATATTATGGAAAAGGAGTTGGTACATCTGGATATTATGGAAAAGGAGTTAGTAAATTTGATGGAACAAACTGGACTACGTATAGAACTTCTGATGGGTTGGCTAATAGCAGGATATCGTCAATAGCCATAGATTCAGAAGGTAATAAATGGTTTGGAACATATGGAGGAGTTAGTAAATTTGATGGAGTAACTTGGACTACATTTATCGAACCTGATGGATTTGTTGGAGATAGAGTGGCTTATAATATCGTATATTCAATAAATATAGATTCAGAAGGCAATAAATGGTTTGCCCGACATGGTGGAGGAGTGAGTAAATTTGATGGAACAACTTGGACTACATATACTACTGATGATGGATTGGTTTATAATTTTGTAAATTCAATAGCTATAGATTCAGAAGGCAATAAATGGTTCGGAACAGATAGAGGTGGAGTTAGTAAGTTTGATGGCACAAACTGGACCACGTATACTACTTCTGAAGGCTTAGCTGATGATTATGTGAGTTCTATAGCGATAGATTCAGAAGGTATTATTTGGTTTGGAACCGATAGAGGTGGAGTGAGTAAATTCGATGGCACAAACTGGACAACATATACTATTGATGACGGCTTAGCTGATAATAATGTAAATTCAATAGCGATAGATTCAGAAGGTAATAAATGGTTTTGTACATCTGGAGGAGTCAATAAATTTGATGGCACAAACTGGACAACATATACAACTGATGACGGCTTAGCTGATAATAATGTGGATTACATAGTTATTGATCAAGAAGGTATTAAATGGTTTGCATATGGATATTATGGAAAAGGAGTAAGTAAATTTGACGGAACAAATTGGACTACCTATACGGAATCTGATGGATTGGTTGATAACAGAGTATTGTCAATAGCAATAGATTCAGAAGGAAACAAATGGTTTGGAACACGAGCAGGATTGAGTTTCCTAGGAGATCCGGCCACTTTTCAAATTAACTGATATCATTTCAATAGCCCGTAAGGTTGATAAAGCGCGTCCGGCATTAAAAATTGTTTGGAACGTTATTTTTCTTTATTATATTCTGTCAGAATCAGTTATACAATATATTGAAGGAGTATGTTGAAATCCTCTTAAATAGAGCAGGCCTAACTTTAGGGGAGCTTAGAATGTTAGGGGAAACGACTGAAAAAATGAAGCCTATTGGAGGTTTAGTCGAAGCTGTAAAAATGTAATTCAATTCTAGCCAGAACCATCCGTGGTTCCGGCAGAAGTTGTGGGCGGGGAGTTTATTATAAAAGTGCGTTCTACTTAGCACATAACAAATCGTTCCACCTGACATTTTTCCTCTACGCTCCAAAATGCAGGTGAACTCAATCGTTAGTCATATTTAATATGGAGGATATAAAGTCATGAGACCAATTAAAATTATAATACTTATTTCAGTTGCAATCCTTTTTTATCCTTTCACCCAGGGAAAATCCCAAACGCAAAAACGGGCAATGACTTTTCTGGATATAATTCAGATGAGAAGTATAGGGAGCACAGATATTTCCCCTGATGGAAAATGGTTCATTTATACCTTGACTATTCCTGATTGGGGGAAAAATAAAAGTTTTTCTGATATCTATATTACCCCTTTAACCGGCGGTAAAACAAGGCAGATGACCTTTACAAAAGAGAAGAATGAAACTTCTCCAAAATGGTATAAGGATGGTTCATTTTTCGCGTTTTTATCAGACCGATCGGAAAATAAGAACCAGATATTCTTTATGCAACCGGATGGAGATGAAGCATGGCAAGTAACCGATGATAAATTTGGGGTAAGCAGCTATAAATGGAGCAGGGACTGGAAATATCTTACTTATCTGGGTGGAAAATTTGAAAAAAGGCAAATCTATATTATGCCCGGTGAAGGCGGTGATACTGAAAAACTATCTGACCATAAAACTCCTGTTAGTTCATATTTTTGGAGTCCAAACAGTAAGAAAATCTATTTTGTTGCTCCTGACAGTGTCGATTTGATCGATAATGAGAGAAAAGAGAAAAAATTTGATGTAGTAATTAAGGATGAAATAAAAATCCCCTCTAATTTATGGGAAATTGACATTGAAACAAAAAAAGAAAGGCGTCTTACAGGGGGAGATGAGTATTCAGTTTTACAGAGTGTTATTTCAGAGGATGGTACAAAAATCGCATTTTTCGGTTCCCCAACAGAAAGATATGCTACTGCATTTGAGTGGGATGTTTACCTTCTTGACCTGAATACTAACACCATTTCAAGAATCACGAATAATTCGCATTATGGAGGGAATCTGAGTTTTTCTCCTGACAGCAAATGGTTGGCTTTTACATATCCGGATGGAGAAAAGGAAATATCTGACCTTAGGAAAATTTACATTGTTCCTTCTGAAGGTGGAGAAGTTAAAAAATTGCTTAATAATTTTAACTACGAGGGTTGGATATCTTTCTGGAGTGACGACAGTAGGGATATCTATTTTTCAGCAGGGGTTGGGGTCAATATTCATCTGTTCAAGGTATCAATCGATAATAACCAAATAGAACAGATTACAAACTTTAGCGGGTATCCCTTTTTTGTAAAGGATAAAGATACTGGCACATTTTTGGTTTGGCATTTCGACTCGGAAAATCCAAGAGATGTTTATTACAGTGTGCCTGAAAATCTTGCTGACAGAGATAAATGGATCAAACTCACAGATGCAAATCCACAGATAAAAGATTTCCTACTCGGTAAATATGAAACTATAAGGTGGAAAAGCACCGACGATACGCCCGTAGAAGGGCTTCTCATGAAACCAATTAATTACAACAAAAATAGAAAATATCCATTGATAGTCCAGATACATGGAGGTCCCCACGATGCATGTATGAACTATTTTTCAGCTTCATTGGGTGATTACGTTCATATCTATGCCGCAAATGATTACGTTGTTTTCCAGCCAAATTACCGTGGTTCAACAGGTTATGGTGAGAAGTTTAAAA
This sequence comes from Bacteroidota bacterium, assembly GCA_015222065.1. Taxonomy (GTDB): domain Bacteria; phylum Bacteroidota; class Bacteroidia; order Bacteroidales; family VadinHA17; genus JADFUQ01. The sequence continues at coordinate 9,020 of JADFUQ010000037.1, read as the reverse complement.
AAGATATAACACCTTACTTCGGACTGTCATTAGATGATATTATGACAGGAGTAGATTATTTAATTGAAAGAGGGATTGTACATCCGGACAGTATGGGTATTATGGGCTGGAGTGCAGGAGGGGATTATTCGAATTCGATACTCGTGTCAACCGATCGCTTCAAAGCAATCTCTACGGGTGCAGGTACGGTAATCTATTATGACTGGGACTATCATGTTGATAATGAATCCCCAATAAAATATATTAAAAATGCTAAAACACCGACATTAATACACTTTGGTGAGGACGACCCAATAATGCCTCGACGGCATGGTGAAATATTGTACATGGCGTTAAAGAAATTTGGAGTGCCCACAGAATTCATTGTCTATCCCAATACAGGACATGGAATCTGGAATATGAGATACCAGATGGTAAAAATGCAGGCAGAATTTAACTGGTTCGAGAAATGGATCAGAGGTAAAGAAGAATGGATTGACTGGAAAAGTATGATTGAAACTCTTAAAAAGGAAGAAAAAGAATAACTAATTAGTTAGTGTCTGTCCATAAAGTCAAACAAATTTTGAATTAAAGCACCAAATAACAAATAACAAATAAATTCCAAATATCAATTATCAAATGACCGAAACAGCTTTGAATATTGAGATTTTGGTCATTGAGATTTACCTGCCCCGTGAAATAAATCGGAGATTTAATGCAGAGCATTATTTCACGGGGTAAATATTTTGGTGCTTGTTTTTTGTGATTTTTAATATTTATTTAAACTTTCGGACTTTATAGACGGGCTCTAATTAGTTAGTTATATCTTAGTAATCTTTTTACAAACAGAAGAAAAACTGTCTAAAACCAATTTAATTAATCTTTAACAATTTAACAAAGGAGGTTTATTATGTGGTACAAGAAATCTTTAATTCTTTCAATAGCTTTTCTTTTCCTGTTTGTGTCCGCGGGATTGGGTTTTGCTCAAAATATTACTAATGTTACTCAGGCTGATGATAATAATCAGGCTGCGATTGATCAAACTGGTGATGATAATGATGCTGCAATTGATCAGGCCGGTGTCATTTACACGAACCCGCAGGTGTACAACGTTGATTATTCCTTTGAGTTGTTTCCTGATCCTGCAAAAATTGACAGAACCAAAGACCTCAAGTTATGGCTGCCCATACCACGAGAATGGGATTCCCAAAAAGCCGTGAAGATTATATCCGTTCAGCCACCACCACATACTACCTATGAAGATCCAGAACATGGAAATCAAATGCTATTCTGGGACTTTGGCAATGAATCTGAAAATTCTTTCTACAAGGTGGACATCAAATTCCGTTTAGAATCATACAAAATTCAAGCGGAGGTTGACCCTGAAAGGATAGGATCCTATGACAAAACAAGCAAAGAGTATGCACTTTATACCCGAAGCACCCATACCATCAGTATTACTCCTAAGATAAAAGAACTGGCACAGCAGGCTGTTGGAGACGAAACAAATCCTTACCTGCAAGCAAAACTAATCCTCGAGTTGGTTAGAAAAAAAATGCGTTATGTGATTCTAGATTATGTTAGAGGACGTGGAATTAAGTGCTTGCTAGATTATCCTGTAATAAACGAGGATACTGGAGAAGAGCATTATGAGGGTTGCTGTAGTCAATATTGCGCTTTTTTTGTCGCTCTCTGCCGAGCTGTGGGAATACCGGCGAGATCTGTCTATATATTCATGGGCTATAAGCCTTGGCTCAAAGAAGAAGACCTAAAGCCATTAAAGTTTGAAACAAAGTTATCCCCAGAAGGATTGGCTGGTGTTCAGCACTTCAGTCATATGGGACCTCACATGGTAGCTGAATTCTATATTCCAAACTACGGTTGGATTCCCGTTAATGTACAACCGGGTATAATTGGTCATTTACATAACAAAAGCATAATTATTTGTAAAGGTCGAGATATTATGATTGGTCCTCATGCTCCACAGAAGAAAAATGAGGGTTATGGCTCTCAATGGGTACCACTTCATGAAGGGAAGGCGGATTTTCTATTTTCCGCTGTTTGGAACATTGCTAAGATTCGCACTGCAAAGGTTAAAATTCTCCACCATTCAGATCCATTCCCAGCCGACGGACTTGCTGACTATACTGTAAATCCTTTCCCAAAAGAGGATATAGAAAAAAATCATAGACATTGGCGTAAAAGAGTTTTAAGTTTGCATTCTAGTTTGGCAAGAAGTTCAGTTCCAGACAATTTGAATTTGGAGCAATTCTATAATGATTATCCAAGTGCCAAGGAGGCGAGGGAAGCTTTCGTCTGCTATATGCTGCATAGACAATTGGGTGATGAGAAGTTTTTTAAGCTTTTCGATGCATATGTGGATCTACGACAGAAATTCAATCAAGCAGTATCAACAACTCGTTTCCAAGAACTTGCTGAGGATGTTTATGGAGAACCATTGGACTGGTTTTTCAACCAATGGGTAAATAGTACTGAACTACCCCGACTTAAATTGGAAAAGGTCGCTGTTAAGAAAGACAAAAAGGGCTGGCAGGTCCAGGGACGTCTTCTACAATCAGGCGACACTACCTTCCGGCTGCCGGTTGAACTCGCTATCGATACGAAAAACGGCAGAGAAATAGAGAAACTTTGTGTTGACAGCAAGGCTGTAGATTTCGATTTCCGTACGCAAAATGAACCACAAAAACTTATAGTTGATCCTGACTATGAAATTCTCAAGATTCAAAGGATGCCTCCACGCCTTTGGTGGTTTTGGGATGTTTATCCTGACTTGATTGTAATTTATGGGACTTTAGCTGAGGCTGAATCAAACAAAACTGCTGCTGAGCGCTTCAATGAAGAATATCTTGGATTAGGCAATGAAATAATCAAAGCGGATACCGATGTGAGTCAAGACGATCTGAAAAGTAAGTGTGTTTTTCTTATCGGTCGACCAGAAACCAATAAGATCACTCAACAGTTTGAGGACATTTTTATTATAAAGTTCAATGAGGACAAGTTCACCTGGCAAGGAATAACTTATGATCAACCAACCCAGGGAGTTGCCCAAATTGTTGAGAACCCTCTTGATCCTGAAAGTGTGATTGTACTATATATCGGCCTCAGCGGCGATGCAACACAGAAGTTTTGCGATTTATATTTGTATGATGCGGATGCTTCTTATGTCATTTTTGACCGTGATAAGCAGTTGGTTTCTGGCGATTGGGAAGACTCTGACAGTGACCTGGTATGGTACTTTAAATGAACTACAAATGGCTTGGAAATCCTGTGAGATGTTATCATGTTGCATTTCATTCATGGAACACAGTGTAATAGTCTTAACAAAATAAACATCTTGACACAATCTTAACATAACTATATCAATTCTTGAAACATATATGCTTAATATTTACCAAATTGAAATATTATTGAATTGAGAAATAGGGCATTCCTGTTCTCTTTGTTATGAAAAAAAGAGGAGAAATAAGAAGAAAAAGGATTATTTTCTACTATGTCCTTGCAATCGTGCTTCCATGCCTCATACTGGGCATTCTTGCTTTCAGGGGAATCAAAAATGACCAGGCTCTGGTGGAACGTGAGCAAAGAAGAAACCTTCTGGAAGCCGGTCAGCAGATCATTCAGGAAACAGATGCTTATCTCTCATCAATTGAAAATTGTTTTGTCGAAATAATTGACTCAATCGCTATCCCCCAAAAAACAATATTTACCAATTCCCTTTTGAACCGGTTCAGTGCTCAGCACCAGGCTGTTGCAGGGATCTTTTTTGTATCCGACGTCGATGTTCCTTTGCTGTTAAACAACGGAATGCTATATGTGCCTGATGATTTTTTAACCGTTTCTGATGTGGCAGGCTCTCAAGCTACACAGTATATCCTGGAAAAAGGCTGGCAGTTTGAGTTCAGGGAAAAAAACTACCCGAAAGCACTTGAATATTACTACAGCATCCTGCCAAAGGTTACCGGAGAACAATCAGGGGGAGAAATATTAAATGCCATTGCCCGTGTACAGAAAAAACTAAAACTTGATGGTGAAACAATAGAAACATATGATTTGATATGGAATGACTATCCGCAGGTTCTTATTCAGAATAAGATCCCGTTAGGAGCTGTTGCTTTACTGGAAAAGAGCCTTCTGTACCTTAAGAAAACGGATACAATCTCTGCTTTAAAAACTGTCCGTTTACTAATGAGACAGATGAAAAAGCCCACATGGGAATTGGGATATTCGCATTATGCCAACTTTTTATCAAAAATTGATGAAATTATCTCCCGGTGTGAAAGTTCCCGCGATGAGGAAACAGGACGCTGGCTGCAAAGGATCAATATCATTAAAGATAGTTTATTACTGTCAGAAAAGCATACGGAGTATCTGCTGTCATTCCTTGAAAATAGTGAAATTATGTTTGGCAATATGGAGCCATACCGGGAAAATTATAACCACAGGCATAAAACCCGGATTAACGGAAAATCATATCTCTTTTCCATGTTACCCGGGAATGACTATGGGCAATGGGGATTGATCATGGATCCCGGCTATATCCTGAAAAATACCATTCACTATTTGATACTCGAAAAAGCAAACGAATCAAACTTTTACTGGGAGGTTACAGACGAAAATGGTGAGCTGCTGTTAAAGTCAGACTATATTCCGGAAGATACGCCGCCAGTTTATGCTGTATTTCCATCAAACCTGCCGTCGTTGTCATTGACACTCTACCAAGAAGACTCAGGATTGTTTGTTTCTTTGATTCGTCCGGGAAAAGGCCTTTTCTTCTATATTTTTGTTGTAATTGTGATCATATTAGCCTGTGGTTTGTTTTTTACCCTTCAGACCGTAAATAATGAGTTGTATCTTTCAAGGATGAAGTCCTACTTCATGTCCACTGTCTCCCACGAGTTTAAAAGCCCTTTAACATCAATCAGGCAAATGGCAGAGATGCTGGTTCGCGGCAGGGTTCCTTCCCCGGAAAAGCACCAGAAATATTATGCAACGATATTGCAGCAGAGTGAACGGCTGAGCCATCTTATTGACAATATTCTCGATTTTTCAAAAATGGAAGAAGGGCAAAAGATCTTCCGTTTTGAAAAAGCCGATATTATTCCGGTTGTTAAGGATATTGTTGAATCATTCCAAAAACATACAGCCGACCAGGGATTTCATATCAGCCTTACAATTCCCGAACCTTTACCGGATGTTGTTTTCGACCGTGAAGCCATGGAACAGGTGATGCACAACCTGCTTGACAATGCCTGTAAATATTCGGGTGAGTCAAAGACCATTGAGGTTCAGTTATTTCCAAAAGGAAGCAAGATTGTTATCAGTGTCAGGGATTATGGTGTTGGGATCAGGAAGGAGGATCAGGATAAAATTTTCAGCCGCTTTTACCGGACCGGTGAAGAGCTTACGCAGACCGTGAAAGGAAGTGGGATTGGCCTTACCATTGTGAAGCAGATCGTTGAAGCCCATCAGGGAGAAATCACTGTGGAAAGCAGTCCGGGTAAAGGAAGTATATTTAGCGTAAAATTGCCAGTAAGCCAAAAATAAAATGTTATGAAGAAGATACTGATCATTGAAGACGAAGAATCGATCCGCATGGCTTTGGAAGATGATTTCCGCCTGGAGAATTATGATGTGGAAGTGGCTTCCGATGGTATGGAAGGATTGTCAAAGGCTGTAAATCCTGGTATCGACCTGATCATCCTTGATATCATGCTGCCGGGATTGAACGGTTTTGATATCTGCAAAAAACTGAGAACCCAGGGTATCAGTACCCCGATCATCATGCTGACAGCCAAAGGACAGGAGATCGACCGCGTAGTCGGACTGGAAATTGGCGCTGACGATTATGTGACAAAACCTTTCAGCCCCCGGGAATTGCAGGCACGTGTAAAAGCTGTTTTGCGAAGGATAGAGACCGAACCTGATGATAAGGCGGAAAACCTGTTTCGTTCAGGTGGACTTGAAGTGGACTTCCGGCAGTATGAATGCCGTAAGAATGGTAAAGAGGTTAGCCTTACAGCCCACGAATTCGAACTTTTGAAATACCTCCTTCAAAACAGGGGGCGGGTGATCAACCGCGATGAGTTACTGGATGAAATATGGGGTAAAGATGTTTTTGTCGCTCCCCGCACTGTTGACACGCATATGGCAAACCTGAGAAAGAAGATAGAAGACGACCCTGCCCGGCCACGGTTGATCATCAGTATCCGGGGTGTCGGGTATAAGTTTATTTCAGGATAGATGCTTGACACAGTCTTAATAAAACTCAATGAATCCTTGATATTAATGCAGGTTTGGGCTGGTACCTTTATTGAAAAAAAGTCATGAAAAAAATTATTTTAATATTGATTTGGTGCCTTGGGCCAATGATAATGGTCACAGGGCAGGAACAGCAAGCTGAAAAGCTGTTAAGTAAAGCTATTTACCAGGAAGAGGTAAACGGTGAACTGGATGAAGCCATAAAAACATACCAGTTGATCGTAAAACAGTATCCTGATAAAAGGAACGTTTCTGCAGAAGCGTTACTACACCTGGGGATGTGCTATGAGAAACTGGGATTATTACAAGCCCACGAAACTTATCTCGATTTAATCAACAAGTATCCAGAACAAAAGGATGAAGTGGCTATTGCAAAAGAGAGGGTAAACTATCTTAATGCATATGCGGCTGATATCAATAAAAAAGCAGAACAGCACTTGAAGGAAGGGAATAGGTTGCTTGGTTTATGGGAATATGAATCAGCAATAAAAGAATATGAAAATGCGATAAAACTTGATCCCAACAATTTGCTGGCTCAGAATGCTCAATATTGTATTGGTCAGTCGTGGTTCCGTGCAGGGCGACACGATATTGCACTGACTACCTTTGAAAACCTCATTGAAGAATTTCCGGAAAGCACCATCGCCCCGGTCACCGAGCTCATGGTAGCCCAAGTTCAATATGCCATGAAGAATAATAAAAATCAGGGAATGAGAAAAAATTATTCAAGTGAAAATACAATTATTGACCCGGAAACTGGGATTACTTATACAAAAACAAATACTTTTACCGGAAAAAATGATTTAATAAGACAAACCGGAGGTTTTAACCTGTCGCCTGATGGCCGGTTTATAGTACTGGAAAACAAGGTTGTCCCCTTAGATGGCAGTGATCCTTTTAACCTGGTTGATATGAAAGCGCTTAGGGCAGTATATGCTCCCGGCATGAAAAGAGCTGCTTTTTATGCCGACAGCGCCATCTGGACTGTACCTGTATCTCCTGAAACCGGCCATGCCAACGGCCAACCTAAAAAATTGCTTGACGGAAGCTACATTTATCAACATATTGTCAGCTGGTCGCCCGATGGGAAAAAGATTGCATTTACACGAAGGGATAAAACAATTGCTGAAGATATCTGGGTCATTTCTATTTCTGATAGTAAACTAATGCCAGTTACAAATTCTCTGGGAACTGAACATAGCCCAGCCTGGTCGCCTGATGGCAAAACCATAGCTTACAGAAAAGAATCAGCTATCTGGCTAGCTTCGGTAAATGGTAACAAAACAGAAATGATATTAAAAAATGGAGGATACCCCCAATGGTCGCCTGATTGTAAGTGGTTGTTTCATTCAAATTGGGAAAATAAACATCTTTATTCACTGGATGGTAATAAAAACCTCAGGTTTACCGCCCCAAAACAAGTTGGTGATTTTATAGGATTCTCACCCAACGGGAAAAAAATGCTATTATATCGTTCATCATATGATAATAAATGGGGAGTAAAAGTGGTTTCAATATCCGGTGGACCTTCATTTACCCCTTCGTTAAGCAGTGCGGTTTACGAGTCTCAGTGGTCTGTCGACAGCAAACTCATATTAACACAGAGCGAAGATGAGAAAGGCGATATACTTTATAAAATAATACCATTAACAGGTGAAAATCCTGTAAGAATCAAAATTGATGTAAATATTAATGGAACACCATTTCCATTCACTGCTTCACCAGATTTGACACAGCTTGCTTTCTCTGTTAAACGGGATGACGGTAAAAAGGATTTATACATTGTCCCGTTTTCGATGCAGGAAGCCAGGACAACCGGCCCGGCCCGTCTGATTTTTGATGGATGGTCAGGTGGCGCTTACAATGTTACATTCTCCTGGTCGCCGGATGGAACCAAAGTGGCATTAATTCAGGAAGGAGATATCTGGGTAATTCCTTTAGAAGGTGGAAATCCATTACAAATTACAGATACTCCTGAAGGAGAACGATGGGTTAGCTGGTCTCCTAACGGAAAAATGATTTCATATATTATTCCATCAAAACAAATCGGAATACTTTATACCATACCTGCAAGTGGAGGAATTCCCAGGATAGTATTCAACGTTAACAATGCGTCAACATGGTCGCCCAACAGTAAAAGCAAAACAATCATTTCAAATAATAAATTATTATTTGTTTCATTGGATGGGGAAAAAATAAAGTCCATTGATATTCCAAAAGAATTAAAAACTGGAAATTCTTCTGGTCTCCAGTACAGTCCCGATGGAAAACACCTTGCTTTTATTGTGAATATTGAGGACGAATCCCTTATTATTATGTATTCAATTAAAGATGATGAATTTACGCGGTTAGCTTTTGAAGTTCTTGATGATTATAAGTATTCATTAAATTGGTCACCCGATGGGAAATGGCTTTCGTACCTTACTTACGAAAAAGAAAAGGTTCGTCCAGAGGGAGTGCTCTGGGAAGCTGATTTTGAGGAGGTCCTGAAGAAATTACAGCAATAAGTTTTTTCATATCTGACACAGCCAAAACCATCCCTTATCAAATCGATGGAGGGGCACAGCTTTTTGGTTGTTGTGCCCCCTTTTTTATCCAAATCTGTCCAATTTGTTTTAAAGGTTAATAAAACTTTATTTCCTCCTGTTTCTCAACGAAGTGAATTAGCGGAGGGCCTACATTTAGCCTGCATTATTCATGCAGAAGATAAAAGACAAAAGTTCACCCTGTGAAATAATTTTGCAAGCAAAATTACTTCGTAT
>JADFUQ010000036.1 GCA_015222065.1 Bacteroidota bacterium | reverse complement strand
GAAGTTCACGAGCGGGTTTGCGCTATGGGTTCTTGTGGGAGCGAGTAACAAATACCACAGAACTTATAAAAAGGTAGAAAATAATAAGTAACCTTGTCACTAACATAAAAAATTTAAACGTATGAAAAAATCAAGTTTTCTAATTCTGCTTCCGATACCTTTTCTTTTCTTTGGCTGCCAAACCGGAAAACAGCAAAAGATTGAGCAGTACTCCATCAACCAGTTTATGGAGAATACCTCTGTTTTCGGAAGCTCTTTTTCTCCCGATGGGGAAAAGATATTGTTTACAAGTAATGAAACAGGAGTTTATAATGCATTCGAGATAAGTGTTGAGGGTGGTGAACCACAGCAAATTACCGACCGGCAGGAGTCAACCTACGGGATGTCATATTTTCCTGAAGACGAGCGAATTATGTTAACATCAGACCAGGGTGGTAATGAGATCAATCATCTGTTTGTAAGGGAAACTGACGGGTTAATTCATGACATAACTCCCGATTCAACCGCCAGGGCATCATTCGGAGGGTGGAGCCACGACAGGAAAAGCTTCTTTTATCTATCAAATAAGCGTGATCCGAGGTTTATGGACCTGTTTGAAGTTTTCCTTCATACCATGGAACCTGCAATGATCTTCGAAAATACTAGAGGTTTCAATTACGGGTCAATCTCTGAAGATAAAGAACTCATGGCTTTGACCAAAACTATCACCCAGTTGAATAACAACATGTTTCTGTATAATTTTGAAACCGGTGAAACAAAACTTCTTTCTGAACATGAAGGGGACATAACCTTTTCTCCGGTTGATTTCAGTGCGGATAACAAATATCTATACTACCTGACCGATGAGAATAGCGAATTCAAATACCTGATGAAGATGGATTTAACTTCAGGTGAAAAGGAAAAAGTATTTGAAGCCGAATGGGATGTTATGTATGCATATCATTCATACCATCATAAATACAGGGTTATCGGGATTAACCGGGATGCACAAACCGTAATTAAAATGTTTGATATGGCTACCGGGAATGAGGTTGAATTCCCTGAATTGCCGGGACAGAATATTACATCGGTTAATATCTCTGATAATGAAGATAAAATGGCATTCTACGTTAGTAACTCGCGCCAGCCATCTAACCTGTATATCTATGATTTTGAAACAGGCGAATATCAGAAACTTACCAGTAGTTTAAATCCTGAAATCAATCCGGATTGGCTGGTTGACGGTGAGGTAGTACGGTATCCGTCATTCGACGGGGTTGAAATTCCTTCAGTTCTCTATAAACCCGTTAATGCTTCTGAAAAAAGCAGGGTTCCTGCTCTTGTTGCAGTTCATGGTGGACCGGGCGGGCAGTCAAGGATTGGTTACAGAGCAAGTTACCAGTATCTTGCAAATCACGGATATGCTGTTATTGCTGTTAATAACAGGGGAAGCAGTGGCTATGGCAAAACCTTTTATGCTATGGACGACATGAAGCATGGCGAAGATGATCTTCAGGATTGTATCTATGCCAAAGATTTCCTGGCTGAAACCGGCTGGGTAGATACGAATAAGATCGGTATCCTTGGCGGATCATATGGTGGTTATATGGTAGTTGCAGCCCTTGCTTTTACACCTGAAGAATTTGATGTGGGTGTGGATATTTTCGGTGTTACTAACTGGCTCAGGACTTTAAAAAGCATCCCAAGCTGGTGGGAAGCACAGCGAAAAGCTCTTTATGCCGAATTGGGCAACCCGCAGACAGATTCAGCTTACCTTTATCGAATTTCTCCTCTCTTTCATGCTAAAAATATCACAAAACCGATGATCGTGCTTCAGGGAGCTAACGACCCCAGGGTACTGAAGGTAGAATCGGATGAAATTGTGGAAATAGCCCGTAACAATGGAGTTCCTGTGGAGTATGTTGTATTTGATGATGAAGGACATGGTTTCAGGAAGAAAAAAAATGAAATTGAATCATGGGGGAAAATACTGGTGTTCCTGGATAAGTATCTTAAAGGAGAAGAGTAGGAAGAAGTAATTATTTCACTCCTTTTACAAAATTAAAATTCGTCGAAGGTTGCACCTGCTCAGAGTGTTTGAGCCTTTTGATAAGCTTCTGAAGGATATTTCCCGAGGGTTTTTCAAAGCTCAGGTCAATCAGGAATTTTCTGAAACCTTTAGATGTAAGTTTACTTTTGTACTGCAATAAGGAAACAGGGGCGTCGGGTACCACAATGGTCATGCCGTTGCGCACAAACCTGTGAAAATTTTCACCCCGGTCATCCCTGAAATCATTATCACCCTGTGTATCAATATTTACAGGCATACGGCTGTAGAAGAGGCGGGGGTAGAAATATATAGTTACTATACCATCGCGCTGTTTAAGCTGATCCAGGTTTTCAAAGTCGTTCTCAAACGGGTAAATGTAATTCTTAATGTTTTGTTCATTTAGAAACATGATGGCAGCATCGTTAAAGGTATATACATTTTCGTTTGTTGAACAGAGTGCATTTGCAGGAATAATAACTCTCTGTGAGAGAT
>JADFUQ010000318.1 GCA_015222065.1 Bacteroidota bacterium | reverse complement strand
GGCTATCTTTCGGCCATTGATATTTATATCACACCTTATTTGAATGAAGCTCAAATAACCAGTGGAACTTTATCATATGCCATAGGAGCAGGCACCGCTGTCCTATCAACACCATACTGGCATGCCAAAGAACTCTTGTCAGATGGTCGGGGCAGGTTATTTGATTTTAAGGATTCCGAAACACTTTCTAATATACTGATTAAATTATTTGATAGTCCTGAAGAACTAAGTAGGATCAGGAAAAAAGCCTATCAATATGGAAGAAAAACCATCTGGCCTGAGATCGGAGCTTTATATCTTAAACTTATTGCCAATGTTTTAAAATCAATACCTGATGTAAAAATGAAAGAGGAGCCTGTTATTAATCCTCTGATTTTACCAGAATTTTGTCTGGATCATATACAAAGATTAACTGATGACACTGGAATTATCCAGCATGCAAAATATATTATTCCCAACTTTAAAGAAGGCTACAGCCTTGATGATAATACTCGCGCACTCTTAATGTCTCTTGTGGTCTTCAGGCAAAGAAAGAGTAAAGAGGCCTTAAAGTTGATGTCCATTTATTTGAGTTTTATTTTTTATATGCAGAATGATGATGGTACCTTTAGGAATTATTTGAGTTTCAAAAGGGATTTTATTGATAGAGTGGGTTCGGAAGATTCATTTGGCAGAACCATCTGGGCACTGGGATATCTCGTCAAGTATCCTCCAAACAGTTCCTTTTTTGAAATTGGGGTAGAACTCTTAAGAAAATCTTTCCCTCACTTTAACAATCTGAAATCCATACGTGGCATAGCCAATACTATTATAGGCATCTGTTATTTTCTTAAAAGCTTTCCTGATGATAAGGACATTAAAAATATCCTTAATGATATGACTTTCAAGGTAATAAAGAGTTATCAGAAACATAAAACAGAAAACTGGCATTGGTTTGAACCTATTTTATCTTATGATAATGGTATCATTCCGCTTTCTCTTTTGTATGCCTATAAAGAACTTGGCGATGAAAACATTTTAAAGGTTGCCTACGAATCCATTAAATTTTTAGAAAAAGTTACCATGAATAAGGGATACCTGGCTCCGGTGGGTAGCGATAACTGGTATAAAAAAGGGGGGGGATGTTCGCGGTTTGCTCAGCAGCCTATAGATGCTGCAGCTATGGTAATGATGTTTTATCAGGCTTATTTGATCAGTAAAGACAAAACTTTTTGAAAAAAAATGTTTACCTCATACATGTGGTTTCTGGGAGAGAATGATTTAAAAAAACCTTTATATGATTTTAAAACCTGTGGATGTTCTGATGGAATAGAAAAATACGGCTTAAATAGAAATCAAGGAGCAGAAAGCATCATTACTTATAAGATGGCCCACATGACTGTTCTTTTAGCTTATCAGCAAGAAATAAATCAGATGAAATAAAGAAGAATAATTACCAGAGTATTATTCTTAAATACTCTTATTATAATCATGAAAAAGCAATTGGTATTTCAAAATTTAATTTTTTCTTATTACTCTGACAATTTAAACTATAAATTAGAAAAACACAAAATCAATCAATGGTTGGTTAATTTTTCAAGGAGTTCATCCAAGGGGATAACGGCAAAACCTGAAGCATAGTCAGCCATACCATATGCAATAATTAATTCATTGTTATGAATGATGGAACCGCAAGAATATACTACGTTGGGAACATAACCATCCCTTTCCTCTTCATTGGGTATAAGGATTGGTTCCTTTAAGCGCCCAATAACTTTTGTGGGATCTTCTTTATCCAGAAGGATAGCGCCCAGACTGTAACTTCTCATGGGGCCGACCCCATGAGTTATGAGTAACCATCCTTTTTCGGTTTCCAGAGGTGATCCGGAATTTCCTATTTTAATGAATTCCCATGAATGTAATGGTTCTTGAATTTTTTTTGCGATTTCCCAGAAATTGATACTATCTGAAAACATAATATAATTATTGATACCATCAGATCGCGAAATCATGGCATATTTTCCTTTAATCTTGCGTGGGAAGAGAGACATCCCTTTATTCTGAGCATATGCACCATTGATAGGCATCACTTTAAAATGATAAAAATCTGTTGTTTTCATCAATTTTGGCAGGATGGTAAAACCATCATAAGCAGTGTATGTGGCATAGTATGTAACCTTTCCATTATCATCAGTAAATTTTACAAATCTAGCGTCTTCAATACCATTAACTTCAGTGTATGAGACAGGAAAAATAACTCTTTCAGAGATTGCCGTATCCAGTGAAAATTTAACTTCATAATGAGATCTGGCCAACCACATGAGAGCTTCTAAAACCTTCGTTTTACTGGGAGTGATTTTGATCTGTTTTAAGGTTTCCTCTATACTGTGTTTTAATTCTCCATAGATAAAAGTTTTTCCAAGTTTATCCATCACTAAATTTACTACATCTTTATGAATATGCATTTCCGTAAGTTTTTTTAAAAAAATAGCTTTTTTATATACATAACGTTTGATGGTTTCGGGCACATCTACCAATCTTCCTTCCGGTTGGAATTTTAAACTATTATCTTTATCAATGATTCCTTGGCGGAATACAATGGATGAGATATGTTTTTCTCCTGTTGCGC
>JADFUQ010000317.1 GCA_015222065.1 Bacteroidota bacterium | reverse complement strand
TTAATAACCAGAAGTATTTTAGACAATTATCTGCTTGAAAAAGCTGGAGAAACCGGAATTGAAATTAAAATGGGAGAAAAGGTACTTGAGTATCAGGAAAAAAATGATTATGTAGAGGTTTTTACTGATGATGATACATATAAAGCAAAATTTATCATTATAGCAGAGGGTTCACAAGGTAAATTAAAACATCAAATTCGAAGAAAAGATCGAAAAGATGAATATGCAATAGGTGTTGTTGCAGAAATTGAAGAAGATAATGAATCAATAGATAGATATATACATAATGCTATTGACCTTCACTTTGGACGGTTTAAACATGGTTACGGGTGGATATTTCCACATGAAAAATATTATTCTGTTGGAATAGCTGGATTAGCAAAACACTTGCCCCATCCGAAAAAGGCAATGTTGGATTTCTTAAATGAAAATAATTTTAATAATAAGTATAAATTACATGGCCACATAATTCCAGCAGGAGGAGTAAAAAGAAGGATAACAAGTTCAAGAGTTATTTTAAGTGGAGATTCTGCTGGATTTGTTGATTCTTTTATTGGAGAAGGTATTGCTTATGCCATAAGATCCGGCCAGATTGCAGTAGAAGTTATTTCTAAAATAATATTAGATAATGGTGATTTAGAATCATTAGAAAAATATCAAATAATTTGTAGTTCAGAATTTATAGGTAATTTAAACTATTCATTAATATTTACAAAATTAATAAATAGTTATCCTTCAATATTCTTAAAAATATTAGTTAGCAATGAAGCAATTGAAAAATATCTTGAAGTTACAACAATGGAAATATCATATAAAAGTTACATTAAATGGTTAATTCCAAGAATACCAATGTTTTTTTTAAGATCATAGGAATTACAGGGAATAAAATAGATTAATATTAGTAACTTATGAATTGTGATAACCTTTTTGATTGATTAACTCGAAGTAGTAATCATTCTATCAGAGCAGGGTAAAATATTGATATAGATATTATAATGATTAAACATGATAATCTATTTATAGATTAACACCATATTGGAGGATGTGTGATAGATATGCCAGAAAATGTCAACATAGTTTCAAAAGAAGCGGGTAAGATCCATTCAAGGATTGTCCAGGCAACGCCATATGAATTTACAATAGCCACGAGAGCTAAATGGGAGATGGTGATTGCCGGTGAAGATATGACTATAGGTGCAGGCAGGTTTGGAAAGATTAAGGTCAAAACGATCAATATCCAGAAAGATACACTGGCAATACCCTGTGCCTTCAATCACCATGCACTTGCATCTGTATTGAAATTAGGCGGCAAAGGAGGTTCTTCGGCTCCTGTAGAACAGGACCGTGTTATAGAATCGGCTTACATTATGGGTGTTGAGTCAGGTGATATCAGGCGTGGCGATCTGCTTGCTGTGATCAACATATTCCCAATAATGTTCACAAGGGATGCCACAAACCCGGTTGAGATGCTTTAAGGGGGAATGCATATGGAAACATGTGTGATATGCCATCAACCCCAGGATACAAAGCACTTCCCTGACTATAATATCTGTACAACATGTCACGATCTGCTGGAGGACCTGATGAGTGAGTATTTCCTCCGGACCATACAGAAAAAAGGGAATGATGTGTACAAAGGGTATCAAAAGTATCTTGAAAATAGCAGCCAGTACATTTCAGACTATAAGAAGATCCAGCGCAATTCCAAGCAACATTTTAAGCAAATTGATGATCGTTTGCGCTCTGAACTGCAATCAGAGGGACCAAAGCAACGGTATTTTGAACTGATGCTGGATACACTGGAATGGTTGAAGTCAACACCGGAGTTCTATAATTACTATTTCAAGGAATACTATGTCTGCCCAACATGCGGTGCCTCGATCTTTGACCATTTCCACAAACATGATGTGGGTGACTGGCTAATCATTTCCTGTGAAAAATGCGACACTGTAATAAAGAAATTCTATTCACCTAAATTGGTATAGAGCAGGGGGCTCACCCCTGTTAATTTTTATTTTATTGCACGGTGATTCACAAAGGTACCAGCGGCACATTAAGGAATCCCAACAGAATGACGATTACCACACCTGGTATTCCTCCAACAGCGCAGATCAATATTGATACCCAGTTGATATCCACTGAAAAACCCATGTTGAGCATTCCTAATACAAAGTTTGAGATGAATAGTAGTATCAAACCCACAATGGAATT
>JADFUQ010000316.1 GCA_015222065.1 Bacteroidota bacterium | reverse complement strand
TTGTGCTTCTCCGTAATTCAATGAAACTGATGTTCCGGAACGAACTAATTGTCCGGACAAATGATTTCCTGCTTTTGAATTAGGCATCTCATTTACAATCTCAATTATCAAAACTGAAAACTCAATCAATCGTTCTTCTAAATCATATTTATCCATTCTTAACTTCTTAAATCATTATTCGTTAATCGGTGTTCGATATTTACCCTGTGAAATAGCAAGCTAAATCTTCGATTTATTTCACAGGGTGAAATTTATTCTTTCTGTTTCTATTTCTTGAATATAACTAAAATTTGAAATGCCTGAAAGCCTATATAGTATTAAAAGCAATACGTCTCAAAATTATCTCTTTCCGCATATCATCTTTTGCTTCATCATTACGGTCAATTACTTCCTGGTTAATAGCATGATCCGTTCCGCCCGAGTGGCGAATAACTTCATACACCGGGTCATAAATTCTTCCTATCTTATAGTATTCAGCAATTTTATTCACCATTTCATAATCCTCACCATAATTCCGTGCATAAGCATCATCATTGATCCCAAAATACCCCATTTCTTTGATAATATGAATTGGGATTGAGCGTGGAGCTCCAGCTCCATTTATACGTAGCAGATTATTTCTTCCATTATCCTCAGTCCACTCATCATGTGTTACTACCGGAATATCCTTCATTCGTGATAAAAATCCATCATCACCTTTTTCCCAAACTTCGTATGAACCGATAACCATTCCAATATCCCCGGATGACCTGAAACAATCAATTATTTTCTCTACAGCATCAGGTTTCAGGCGATCATCCGAATCAAGCTGTACGTAATATTTTCCACGTGCCTGATTTACTCCTAAATTTAAGCAGAAACCTATACTATTAATATCCACAACAATAAGGTAAACTTCAGGTTTCCCGGGATCATAGAGTTCGCCACCTTTCATATATTTCTTAACTTCAGGTATTGTAGGGTCATTATCTCCTCCATTTACTACTATAATTGCCTCAATATCCTGAACAGTCTGAGCCCGGATACTTTCGATTGCTGTACCTATAAATTCAGGTCTGAATCCAACCGGAATTATTACGGAAGCTGCAAGAGTTGATACATCGTCATATTTAATTTCCGATGTCATAAATTTCCCCGGTTCAAGATATGCATTTATCCGTTTTAGATGATTCGTAACAACCTCTTCTGCTTCGAGCTGGACATCTTTCCCTGCCAAAAGGTAATCAAAAACATTTGCCTTTTTTTTTGATGCGACAACCTTATAAAAGGAGCCGTTGAATTTGTTAGAGATCCGGGTAATTTTATAATGTTCGGAAATTTTAAGGCGCATATCATAAAGAGAGTTGTGCTTAACCGATTCGTCAAACAGGGAAATTTTATCCAGGGCTTCCCTCCTGATGAAATTCACTTTACCATAGTCCTGATTATCCCTGACACGACCTGTATGGTGAAAGAGAAGTTTTATCTCTTTAATATTCCCACCATCTTCCAGTTCATAATCTGAATAGAAAAGTCCGGATTTAGAGTTTCTTACAGCAGAAATCTGAAACGCTTCGAGTGCGGCTTTTTTCAAAATCACCGGATTGGTTCTATTATCAATATACAGAATATTGTCTGCTTCCGATTGCTTTAAAGCTTCATTCATCAATACAGCAAAATCTTTATCTTTTATTTTGATCTCTGTAATTTCAATTGAATTCTTCTCCAGGCTATCCCTGGTTTTAGTATCCGTTATCCCAAGGAATATCACATCAAAATCCCGGTTTATTTGAGACACAATTGACCGGACAGTTGATTTGAACTGTTCAGCCAACTGATTGTTTTGCGGATCACTATGCAGAATAATAGTCGTTTTTGGTTTCATCCCATATGTTTTTTTTACTATGCCTAAAATACTATAATATTTGAGCATGCAATAATTAAAAATCGATTTTTATTATTAAAATAAATTAATTGTTAATGGAGTAACAAAGATTAGTAAAAGCAGAAAATAATGAATAAATTTCCCTTTCGTTCCAATTTTTAACGGGCTATTATCTTTTGTGGTAAGTATTTGGTAAACGCTCATTTTTCCCGTTTAGTGAATATCTATTTTACAGGTTAATTTACTATTGCAGTATAATTCTTTCAGATTGACAGATGAAATTCTACTTTTTCTTCTTCATTTACCGGTTCACGTATAGTAATTTCATTGTTATCAATATCAATTATAATATGTGAATCCGGTTTTACAACATCCTCAAGCATTGCTATGGATATGTTATCTATTATTTCTTTCTGAATTAGTCTTTTAAGTGGTCTTGCCCCAAATTTAATATCATATCCTTTATTTTTTAAATATTCTATACAATTGTTGGTGACATTGAAAGTAATATTCTGTTTTTTAAGCAGGTGCAGAAGATTATTTAACTGAATCCGGATAATTCCTTCAATATTCTCTTTACTCAAAGGTTTAAACATGATCAACTCATCAATACGATTTAAAAATTCCGGCCTGACGCTATGTTTAAGTAAGTCAAAAACCTGATTCTTTGTACTTTCAATAATCTCTTCCGAATTTGATTCATTCAATTTCTCAAAATTATCCCGTATAATAACAGACCCGATATTTGAAGTCATTATTATGATTGTGTTCTTAAAGTTGGCAATACGCCCTTTATTATCTGTTAGCCTTCCGTCCTCTAATACCTGCAACAGAATATTAAAAGTATCAGGATGTGCTTTTTCAATCTCATCCAATAACACAACTGAATAAGGTTTTCTTCTAACCGCTTCGGTTAGTTGTCCCCCTTCGTCATAACCAACATATCCGGGAGGTGCACCAATAAGACGTGAAACAGCGTGTCGTTCCTGATATTCACTCATATCAATATGTGTCAATAGGTTTTCATCGTTAAACAAGTATTCTGCCAAAGCTTTTGCAAGCTCAGTTTTACCCACTCCGGTTGTTCCTAAAAATAAAAATGACCCAACCGGCTTATGCTCATCAGATAATCCGGTACGGCTACGCCTGATTGCCGATGCGACAGAATGAATAGCTTCATCTTGTCCAACTACACGCTTATGCAATTCATTTTCGATTAGTAAAAGTTTTTCTTTTTCGCTTTGGAGCATCCGGATAACAGGAATGCCTGTCCACCGTGAAACTATTTCGGCAATGTCTTCCGCAGTTATCTCCTCACGCACAAGCCTTTTCCCTCCCCGCTCATATTCTTTAAGTTTTTCAATGGTTTCTTTTAATGATTCATCGGCTTTGGGTAAAAGACCGTATCTTATTTCAGCAACTTTTGCCAGTTCGCCATCTCTCTCAGCTTTTTCTGCCTCATATTTATAATTCTCTATTTGTTTTTTTATTTTCTGGATATTTTCTACCACATGTTTTTCGTCTTCCCATAAAGCCATTAGTTGTTTTCTCTCATCTTCCAGATCAGCTAATTGTTTTTTAATCTGGTCAACTCTTGTTTTATCTTTTTCTCTTTTAAATGCTTCCTTTTCAATAATTAATTGTTGAATTTTTCGGTCGAGTGTATCTATTTCTTCGGGTTTAGAATTTGCTTCTAACCTCAAACGGGCAGAAGCTTCATCTACTAAATCTATAGCCTTGTCTGGCAAATATCTGTCTGAAATATAACGAACAGACAGTTGCACAGCAGCAACAATTGCTTCGTCCCTAATTCTTATTTTATGATAACTTTCATATCGTTCTTTAATTCCACGAAGAATAGAGATAGCATCTTCTTCTGTAGGCTCATCAATAAATACTTTCTGGAATCGTCTTTCCAGGGCTTTATCTTTTTCAAAGTACTTTTGGTATTCATTAAGGGTTGTTGCTCCAATAGCCCTTAGTTCGCCACGTGACAGGGCAGGTTTTAAAATGTTTGCGGCATCCATCGCCCCCTCTCCACTACCTCCGGCACCAACTAAAGTATGTATTTCGTCAATAAACAAAATGATCTTACCTTCGGAATTCACAACTTCTTTCACGACTGATTTTAATCGCTCTTCAAATTCACCTTTATATTTAGCCCCGGCTATTAAAGCTCCCATATCCAGAGAGAAAATAATCTTTTTCAACAGGTCATCAGGTGCATCTCCATTTACAATCCGAAAAGCAATTCCTTCGGCAATAGCAGTTTTACCAACTCCGGGTTCTCCAACCAAAATAGGGTTGTTTTTGGTTCTTCGCGCTAATATTTGAAGTACCCGTCGTATTTCATCATCACGACCAATAACCGGATCCAGCTTACCTGATTTTGCTTTTTCATTCAGGTTAATAGCATATCTTTCCAATGAATTGTAATTATCCTCTGCACTTTGACTGGTTACTCTTTCTCCTTTGCGTAATTCATTAATAGCAGCCCTGACGTCTTTTTCGTTTAATCCGCTATCCTTTAATAAACCGGATACGTTATCCTTAACCTTCATTAAACCTAACAGTAAATGTTCCAATGAAACATATTCATCCCCAAACTCTTTACTTTGTTGTTGCGCCTTCACTAATGCCTGATTAGCTGTATTCGATAAATACACCTGCCCGCCGGAAACTTTAGGATAGCTTTTTATTATTTGGTTTAAAGCCTGTATTAAGTTTTGCTCATTAATTACCAATTTTTTAAACAAAAAAGGCAATACATTTTCATCGACCTCTATTATCCCTTTCAACAGATGACCGCATTCTATTGCCTGGTTTTCAGCTTCCATTGCCAATTGTTGCGCCCTTTGTATTGCCTCCTGGGATTTTATTGTAAATTTATCTAATTGCATATCCGTTTTCTTTAAAATTTATACCCTGAAATGTACTATTCAAATTGCATTCCAGAGTAAAATCATGCACATTTTGTCATGTCAGCTTCCCTGAAAGATGTCCGGATAAATCAGAGAATAAGTTTTCCTTTCATTTTATCATTTGTTTATTTCAAACCTAACCCAAATTGATTACTTAAGCTTTCCAACTCAGTTTTTGCAGAATCAAGTGAATCAAATTTTCTAATCGGCATAATCTGTTTGTTATCTGCCCCATATAACATTATCCTAATATCCTTACTATGAACATCAAGCACCCGGTTGCCCCTGCTATATGTCCGATAACCCCTATGTATGTTTTTCAATCCTACCTTCATATCCGGTTTAATATCAATCCATTGTCCAGCAGGGAAAATCCCAAATAAGTTATTCGAAAATTTAATCCTTTTTTTATCAGTATCAATCAGGGTACTTGTTGATGTGAATCCAATGAAAGCCCCAATCAAAACCAAAATCAAACCGGTAAGTGAAAAATAAGTAGCTATTACTCCTGCAATAAGCATGAATATTCCTGCAGAAGTTCCCATAGGCCCAAATGGTTTATCAAGTCTATTATTAGTTATCATTATTTCTTAATTAGTTTTTCTGATTTCAATAGAACTCCATCTTTACTTTTTATTAATACAATATAAGTCTCAGGATTTAATCCCACACAAATCGCCAGGTCCCATCAGATTGTCTCTTCCAAACAGTATGAAAAACACCTTTATTTTCATTTTTATTACCACTCGAATCAATATATGAAAAAGTGTAATTGCCATAAGTATAACCTAAATCTCCCGATGCAGCTACATCTACAAAATCAGGTTTCCATGTAAGGCTTACATCTTTATCTTTTGATGTATTATTTTCAAAATATACACTAATGGCTTTTTCACCAATCACTAAAGTGTTATTTCGCATTAGCACAGCATCTTCTGCTGCATAGGTTAAAAAAGCATCGTGTATACCTTTGTCTCTTGCCATTTTAGCAAAATTTTGTTCCGTTTCGAGAATTTCATGTTTCCATTTTTCAATGGATCCCTTTTCAGTGTTTATTTTACATGAATAGAACAATAGAAAAACCGGTAAAATGAATTGCAATAATTTTTTCATATTTCATTTTTATTGAAAGTTAAAAAAAAGTAAATGAAAAAAACAGGAAAGAAAAGGATTATAATATTACAGGAGTTGGAGATTCCCCGGTAAGTAAACCCAACACTATTAAATCTACACAGGAGTTAATTATCTGTTAGGCAGGTTATTATAATTGGCCCGGTTTTGTTCAACAAGGGTACAAATGCAGTGAAGTACCTTGCACTCACTGTTATTTGGTATCTAAGTATTATGGGTAGTTGCTTTATCCTAATTTATTCTTTTCGATTTCAACAATTCTATTAATTTGAAAGCTTAATTTTTCAAGTTCGTTTTCAATAATATCCCAAACCAATTCATAATCAACTCCGAAATAATGATGGATTAACCTGTCTCTCATGCCAGCCATAGCTTTCCATTCTACTTCCGGATATTCAAATCTAATTTCTTCCGGTACATTTTTCACGGCTTCTCCAACAATCTCAAGACTTCTTGAAAATGCTCTTTTTAATGTTTCATCAGCATAAAATGAGTTAAAATCAAGTCCCTTTGATTTTTGTACAAGATAATCTAACTCATCTTTTATATGTTCAAGAAATTCAACTACTGAACGAGACATAAACTGCTTCCTTTTCAATTCTGGATTTCATATATGGACTTATTCCTTTTTCTGTTAAAAGGTCAACTTTTTTATTGAACAACTTTTCCAGATAGTCAGATAGATTTATAAACTTGATATAGCTTTTTTTCCCTTGTTCAAATTGAACTATCAAATCAATATCCGATTCTTCATTTTGCTCATTACGTACAAATGAACCAAATAATCCAATTTTAGAAACCCCAAAGTCTCTAATAATATTCTTATTATTCAGTATCATTTTTAATATTTGGTCTTTATTTTTAACCGTTTTATTCATATTCTCAAATATACGTCTTTTTCAATTAATACTAAAGTTAAATGGACTTGTGGGGTTAGGAATTGTGATGATTTGGCTCTCAGGATTTTTTCGGTTTTCCCTGATGGCCAATGTAATATAATCGGCCTTTATTTTTTTTGAATATTCTTTATATCCCTTGTTTTTGTAAGTCCCTTGTTTAATTATCATTTCTCCATCATTTAAAATTATATCCTTGCTAAACTCCGGATATTTTTATGATTTGGCAGAGATAGAAATTATGAATAAACCAAGCTAAATAATTTTAAAATTCTTTTTATGAAAAAAGGTTTTATTGGAACATTAACTGTTGCTATAGGATTCCCTTTATAACCTTCTTTATTGAATACCGAAAAAAATCGATTATCATAATAAATAAATCCCGGAGCACCAGTAGGGATATAAATAGATTTTGGAATCCACTTTTCGTAGATATGTCCAAATGCTTTTCCAACATCTTCGGGCCCTCTTTTCACAATAGTTAAAGATGCATAATTGCTTTTGGGGAGAATTACACTTTCCATTCCTTTAGGAATATTGTCTGTATTACTCACTTTTACACCCATAACATAATCGAAATCCGGACAATTTCTCGTCCTCTTAAAAACACAAAGTTGGTTCTCATTAATTCGGTTTAGGACTTTTTCTAATTTTTTTTCTTCCAGTACTTTGTGAAAAAAAGGTGGAATTTCTTGTTTATTCCTTTCGTTCGTAAAAGATGTATGCAATACTATTCCTATTACCTTCTTTTCTTCTTTTGTAATTAATTTTGGTTCCATATGCTGTTGTTAATTTGATGTATGGAATTTATTCACCCCTCTGTGATATAAAGTCGAAGACTTTACTGCGTAGCAGTATTTCACAGGGCAAGTTCATGAGATCGCCCCGATAGCCATCGGGGCTAAGTTCAATGTTTTGAGGTTTACAAACAATTAAATAGCATAGCTATGTCCTTATTTTATAATACTTAATTTTCAATCCATTATTATCATTGTATTGAGTACATGTATATTTCCAATCCGGAGAAATAAGAATATTATGAAGTGGGTTCTCAGCTTTAGGATCAGAATTTCTTAATAGATGAATTGCACAAGCATTTGGTTTGAGTACCCGTTCTATTTCCTTAAGTTCATCTTCCAGATTCCAACCAATAGCGTTTGAGGTCATTAATACATCTGCCGAATTATCCGGAAGGGGAATTGAATCAAGAAAACCATCCATTGCATAAAGGTTTTTAACATTTTCTTTATTTGCCTTATCCCTTATAAAACGACGAAGACTGGTTACAGGCTCAATGGCAAATACGGTAACAGCAATTTGAGCTGCCTGGAAAGCAAGCTTGCCTGTACCTGCTCCGGCATCAATAACAACTTTTCCTTCAAGTGATATTACTGAAGTTATCTCTCTAAAATCCCATGCAAATTCCACTTTAGCATCATATATCTCAGGATATTTATTATAAACAATAAGATCAGCGATTTCCCATAACAGCTCCTGGCAATATTTTTCAATAGTGCTTTTATTATTTATTGGTTTGTTTTCCTTTAAAATTGTACTGATGAAATCTTCAATCGGAGTGTATTTTGAAATCAGGTATCGGTGAATAACCGGATTTGCACGAAGCAATGCAGAAAACTCCTTTTTTGGAACACGGGCAGGCAGATATTTTATCTGAAAAGCTTCCAATAAAAGTAAGTCTTCTGCATTCAGGGTAATACCTGCAAATAATTCTTTTAGGGTTTCAGAATATTTCATTTTTTCAATTTTTTTTCAATATAATTATTTAAGTGTTGATTATCAATTTCAATTGAACTCACAGTGCTTTTATGGCTCATTTGTTCATTATTCTAAAAACAAAAGATTTTTTGTATTCTTCCAATGCCTGCTTTGATTTCCATTGATACATACCATGCCAATATGCGGTTTCATTGTTTTCTGGTTACATCTTCTTTATTAAATCCTGACCTCAATCTAATACAACAAGCGAGGTCAAATAATCTGAAACGTACTTCTATTTAAGATAACGAACTTCGGCTAATTCCCTTGGGGGTATTCGTTTGAACTGATATTTCGAATAGCCCATGGTAATACTGGCATAGACCTCCCGGTCAGCAGGTAGGTTAAGCTGTTCCCTTATCTTTGGACTTTTATTACACGCCGGTGGAATTAAATCGTTAAAACATGTCCCTATTCCTAATACCTGTGCCATCATAATGGCGTGAAAGGCCGTAATGGCACAATTATACTCGCCCTGTGGTTCATAAATGGGGCTATGAAAGAGTATCAGCGCAGGGCAATCCCTCAGGATTTCATTGCTCTTCCCTTCCTTGTACCAACGGGTATACCAGTGCATTCCAGGCATTACAAAATCCTGCAACATTCGAAATGTCTTTTTGCCTTTCTTGCGTTTAATAATTAATTTGCCAATAGGATTATTTAACAGTTTTTCCAGCATTTCATATACCTGGTAAGCATGCTCGGAAAATGATGCAAGTGTTTTCGGATTGTCGATGATAATAATCCCTGTAGTTCTTTGACCCGTGCCAGTCGGAGAACTGTGTGCAGCATCAATAATCCGATTAATAATTTCGCGAGGAACCGGTTTGTCTTTATACCTTCTGATGGAACGACGTTGCTTCAAAAGTGAAAGAAGTTGATTGTCATCAATATTAAGTTCTTTGACCGAGATGAACTTCTCTTCGTTCAAACTTTCCACCTTTATGGCATGTTTGGGGCAGACAGCAACACAATGACCACATTCCATGCAAAGGGCAATACGTTCAGAAGAAATCATGGTTATTTTTTTATTCTCCTGGTTGATTGTCTCAGGGATATGACGTGGGCAAACATGACCGCAAATACCACAAGCGTTACATAATTCCTGGTTGATTCTAACTTTCATAATTAATCCTTATTATTTTCAACAAATTTTTCAACAATGTTTATTCGCATATTTTTATTTGTAATCGATATAATCAATTAATTGTTGATTGTTAAATTCTATATATCTCACAGTTCTTTTTATCGCCCGCTTATTCATCATTTTAAAAACAAAAGATTTTTTGTATTCTTCCAATGCCTGCTTTGATTTCCACTGATACATACCCTGCCAATAACCGGTTTCATTATTTACAACATACATTTTTGTATCAAAACCCGGGAATCCTGTGATTAACAGCATAGGGATTAATGAAACAATTTTATTTGCTTTATGCGATAAGCGTGCAAATTTGAAGCTGACAATAAAAACAGTAGCTGCTTCGCTTTCGATAAGTGGATAAGCAGTTATATGCCTGAAAATAGTAAACTCCCGGCCATCTTCCATTTTAACAGTATTCCCAAGATATTGTTTTGAGTATCTCAATCTTCTCAGCAGCAGCCTTACCAGTGATATCCCTAAACAGACAGGCGGACTTTTACGAAATTTGGTTGCCATCTTTGTAGGGTTTATTATTAGTATCCATTATTTTTCAATTGCCAATCTGAGTGCGAAAAAGGACATTATCAGTGTAATTGGAGCAATTACTGTTTTCTCAATAATATGCTCGGCAGCAAGATTTGCAAAAGTATTTAAAATGAGATAAATAAAAATGACCCATACTCCAATATTAACCAGTTTTCTATATTTAGCTGATTTACTAATTTTTGTAGCTATAATTATTATAAAAAAAAGTGTAACAACCAATGCTAATAATTCCATATAAAGCACATTTGTTGATGTATCTTTTATTTGTCCTCCCCATACTATATCTGCCGGAATAACCTTAAAAATTATGAGAAGATGGAAGATTGTCAATAAAAACATAAAAACCAGAAGTATTGTTCCAGCTAATTGTGCACTTATTATTTTTTTCATTTTTTCACTCTTTTAAATTTCCAGAACGTATTCTAATCTCAAAACATAATGTCCCTCTTGGTGACTTATTATGTCCAAAACATACGACCATCGACTTGCTTAATAGCATTTACCGGACAAGTTTTCTCGCATATACGACATTTGTCACAGTCTGAAGATGTAATAAATGACTTAGTAAAAAAATACCTTCCGGCATACATATATCCAATTGCTACCGGTGAAATCAAGGTGTCTTGTATAATATCGTATAATGCTTCGCATAACCAGTTTGTTTTACAGCCGCAGCGAAGAAACAGATCCGTGCTCAAGGTTTTTTTAGCTTTAATGTGTGGGATAACTGTTTTTATCCAGGTCTTCCAGACAGGAAGCAGCTTTACCGCAGCATCATATAATTTTGTGTATTTCGAATATTCAGCATCAAGCTTTTTTGTGTACTCCATCGAATTTTCAGGTTCTTTTGAGTAGACAATCTTTTCTTCCGGGACTTTTAATAGCATAGCTTCCTCAGTTGGTGAAGCATGTTGTGTGGCGTTATTTTAGATACTTCAAGGTTAATTCCATAAGTTTTTCAATCTCAATCCAATTTTTCTGATAATTGCTAAATTTTACTGTTTCATTCTTTTCGTTGAAATATTCACCGGATTTATCTTTTAACTCGTCTGAAGTAGAAAGGTATTCATAAGTTTCAGCCATTTTGCCTGGCGGCAGAGAAAATCGACTTTTGAATTTATATATCTTTTTTAAAAATCCTGAGAGGTTCGGATATTTTGAAACGTCAACCCTAACCGCCGGAACTCTTATTGAGTTAGCGGTAATATTAGTGTCTTTCAGCTCTTTTGACAGCCATAAGGTGTACATTATTTGTGCGAGCTTGGACTGATAGTATGCTGTCACAATGCCAAATTTTTTACTAAGTAATTCCGGGTCATTAAAATTGATTTTGAGAGACGGTTTAGCTAATAATCCTTTTGATGAAATTGTAATAATCCTGCC
>JADFUQ010000035.1 GCA_015222065.1 Bacteroidota bacterium | reverse complement strand
GAATATTCTTTTTGTTCTATTTTTTCAGCAATATAGGAAAGTAAAACATAGTTTGTATTTGAATACTCTGCTTTTTCATTAGGTTTAAAAACAGCTCCATTCTCAATGAATATTTTAAGGACTTCTGACTTTGAATGAGATTTTTCCATCCGGTTTTGATAATCTTTCGAATTCGTAAAATTATAGAGTCCGCTTCTGTGCCTTAAAAGTTGTTCTATTGTTATTTCTTTTGCATTAGGAATTTCGGGGTAAAACTCAGCAAGCTTAGTTTCAAGACTTAATTTATTTTCATCAATCAACTGCATTATAATTGTTGCTGTAAAGGTTTTTGAAACTGAGCCAATCCGATATTTTGTATTTTTTGTCGAACGGATCATATTTTCAATATCCGCAAATCCAAATGAATTTTGATAGATCTCATTATTATTTTTAAAAATTGAAATGCTCCCCATTCCCTTTTCGTTACTCTCAATTCTCTTGAATAAGCTATCCATTTTTGCTTTGTCAAAAGTTTGAGCATTTATTCCAAATGTCAATAAAAATACTGCTAATGTGATTGCTGTTTTTTTCAAGATTTAAAATGTTTAGGTGATTAAATTTTGAATTTTGCCTTCTTTTATTCATATATCATGCCAGATGTCGTAACACCAGGAATATGAGCAGGGTAGGAAAGCCTCTCATTTTTTTGTACCTTATAAATATGTTCATTTTTGTACAAAATGTGTACGTAATCGTACATGAGATATTCGTATTATCGGCAAATGTCATTGTTAATCCGAAAACTATTGCTGCTAATGTTAATGCTTTTTTTCGCCTGTTTATTTTTTTCCGATTTTTAAAAAGTTATGACAAAACTATCGGAAAAATGTTATTATGGATTCTCACTTTAAGGTTTAGTGGTTTCACTTTCCCAGAATTGCAGTCTCACTATTTTGTGAGACGTTTTGGATATAGGCACTTGGCGATATCCCTTCAAATTTATTAAAAGCCCTGTAAAACGATGCTTTTGAATTGAAACCGCAGTTATAAGCAATGCCCATAATGGAAAGATGGCTGTTGGTTTCAGATACGCACTGTACCTTAAATTCCTCAACGCGATATTTGTTTATAAAATCAAAAAAAGTCCGGTTAAGATGTAAATTAAGTATTTCGGAAAGATATTCTGTTTTTACTTTCAGCAATTCACTTAATTTCGAAATGGTTATTTCAGGATCAAGAAAGGGTTGTTTTTGCTCCATAAACGATAAAAGAATATTAATGAATTCATTATCTTCTTTGCGAGACGTACCTGATCTTTTTATCCTGGCAGATTTATCAAATGTTAATTGGTTTTCAATATCTCTGTTAACAAAAACTTTTTTTTGCTGCAATCCGAAATATCCAATTACCAATATATATACCGAGGCAAAACTGTATACTGTCAACGAAAGGATTTTGTGAGAGGCATAATGAAAAATTAAATCCAGATTAAATAAAGCATGGTTTACTCCAAAACAAATAAGGGAGGCTATGGTAAGAATTCGCAGCCAGTTTAAATCAATATCTTCAATTTTTGAAAAATTAAACAGTAAATTATGACGGTGTTTCTGAATTAATTTCAAAGCCCACAAATTGTATGAAATTGTTGATATGCCAATAGAAAGAACGGATATTTTATAGAATGCCTGGTCTTTAAACAATTCACTTTTCGCTATATGAATTTTTTCTACAGCCGGAAGATTAATGAAATTGAAATAATGTGCAATCAAAAAAGCCAGAAAAGGGATGAAATGAAGCAAATATGTAAGTTTGAACCGGAAAACCGGAGATGATAAAGATTTGATATAAAACCATAAAGCAGGTCCGTGTAAAAACATTATTAACCAATTAAGGTTAATAATTTGAGGATAGGGAAAATTGTTTTGAATATTGTATATTTCGATGTACGTGGTAAAGATGCTTGAAGCATATAAGCTTAAAATTATCCCTAAAAACAGATCGGACCTGGTTTTATTTTTTTTACTTAAAAGCAGTAAAATCAGAAATATTGCCTCAAAGGTTCCAATGATAAGTATGTAGTTCATTGATTGTTATAATTTCATCTTTTATAAAAATCTATGTAATTCATCATGATTCGTGTCTTTTTTAGTCTTGCAGGTAGCGTTTCGTTTCTTATTTTTTTCATAATGATCTAATTTTTATTATTCGATTACTTTTTATTCGGAAAAGAGGCGAATTATCTTCGCCTCTTTCTGTCAAACTTTTAAATTACCTTTCTAAATACCTGGTTGTAAAATAATCATCGGGTATGTTTGGGTTAAATTGGATTTT
Source organism: Bacteroidota bacterium (assembly GCA_015222065.1). GTDB lineage: Bacteria > Bacteroidota > Bacteroidia > Bacteroidales > VadinHA17 > JADFUQ01. The sequence continues at coordinate 7,938 of JADFUQ010000035.1, read as the reverse complement.
TTCAATTTGGGATATAGATTTCCTGCCATTTTGAATGTTTATCATCACAATTTTTCCGAACCTGTATTTATGGCTGGTTTTATCAACCTCAATAATGGATTCCACCTCCATAACTTTTTCTTTGTCCTCAAATAAGTCGTAATAAACAGCCTTTCTTAAAACGAAATCTGATTTCCCAATAAATGTAACTTTTTTTGAAAAACCATTGGCATCCATTACATCTTCATTAATTGGGGTTATTTCAATTTTATAGCAGGATATATCTTTAACCGATTCAACTCCCAACAGTTTATAAGAGTATTCATCAATATTGGGCAAGGTCATATCAGCATAAGAAAATTCTGAGCCCATGAAGCTTTTAGCGCTTTCAGAACTGATAATGCGGCGTGTTTTTCGCAATGCCGGCATATAAATCCACTTGTCATCATCCTTTGTGTTGTAATCGTAAGTCAGGAACCCCACGCCTTTTACATCTGCCGGAGCGGAAAAGCGGATTAGTTTCTTCTCGGTATTGCCATTGTCATACAATTTTGTGATTACCGCTATTTGTCGAACCCGTTCCTGTCCATTTTGATTAATTATGGTCATTTTACTAATTGCTTCCGTGCCTTTTACACGGGTAACTTCAATTGATTTTTGCTGAATCTGTTTGGCTGTTAAGCCGCTCTGTGCATTGCTTGTAAGAACCATTGCCAATGCTATAAATACTATTAATATTGCTTTAAATTTTTTCATGATATTTATGATTTTATTGATTAATATTTTGAGATTTTGGTTCAAGAAATTTTGGTTTGTAGAGCACACAAATTGCCGGGATAAGTAATAAAGCACCAACCAAACAAGCAAAAATGGATACTACTACAAGGAAACCAAAGAATTTAACAGGAATGAAGGAAGAGAACAATAGCGCAGAGAACCCAATGATTACTGATAGTGCATTGAAAACTATTCCCCTACCTGTTGTAGTTAAGGTATTAATGGCTGATTGCTCAAAGGAAAGCCCTGTTTTTCTTTCTTCTTTAAGCCTCCATATAAAATGAATGGTATAATCTATACCCACACCAATCATTATTGAGGATAATAATGCTGTTGTGAGGTTTAATTCAACTCCCAGAATCCCCATTATACCGAATAGAATTAGCATGGACAATGCAAGCGGAATAATTGAGATGAATGCACCTTTAAAGGAACGGAATACGAAGAGCAACAATAAGAATACTACAACTAGCGCCAAACCTAAGGAGATAAACTGGCCACGGACTACATTAATATCCAGTTCGGAAAACACATCAGCAGTTCCGCCAACATATTCCACATAGGGCTGACCATCGGTAATTGCTTTAATATCTTTTATTACTCTGCGAAGTACCGGAGTACTGGAAGTATTCAACCGAACCAAAATCATGGCATGTTCAAAGCCAAAGTCCACCATTTTCTCAAAATCTTCCGGTTCCCCACTCATCATATATAGTTCAAAGTATTGTGCTGATGCATTGTACGAATCAGGAATTTTATCATACCCTTTTTCATTGTAATTGTTTAAAGCCCTTGACATTTGTCGGATAACTCTTGCTATAGAAGTGGTATTTCCAACTTCCGGTATTTCTTGTATTTTCTTTTCAATTTCATCAATTTTTTTCAGTACTGCAGGGTCTTTAATATCTCCATTGAAAACTATAGAGAGCGGAAAAAAACCACCTAACTCCTTATTTATCAGCTTTGCTGAATATTTCACGGGATGGTTCTCCTCATAAAAGTTTATAGGGTCAGTATTAACCACCACTTTTAATATGCCAATTGATACTAAAGCAGTAAATATCAGTGAGAAAATGATTACTGCCTTTGGCTTTTTAGAAACCAACTTTCCAAAACTCAATAACATATTTAAGACAATTGATTTTTTTGAAGTCTCATTTTCATTTTTAAAAACAGGCTTTGTTTTTGGTAGAAGAGATAAAACAGCGGGAATAAACAATAAACTGGCTGCCAAAGCAAAAGCTATACCTATTGCGGCTAATATGCCCATCTGACCGGCAGGTATCAATATATGACCTTTTAAACAAAGTAAACCTACAATCGTTGTTAGTCCTGCCAATAATATAGGTTTGCCCATACTTTGCAGAATTTTTGCCGATAATTGTTTTCGGGTTAGCATTTTGCCGGGGATATTGTCTTCCTGATATTTTGAAAACATGTGTATTCCGTAATCATTGGCAACAGCAATAAGCAGTACCGGTAAAATGATAGTAATAGCTGTTATTTCCCACCCTAAAAGAGGAATGATACCCATCGATACAAAAATTGACATAAGAACCACAACAAAGGGCAACCAAACACCTCTGAACTGCCTGAAGCACACAAAAAGAAATATCAGCATAATGAGCAAACCGAGAGGTAACAAGCGCATCAGGTCTTTCATGGTATTTTGGGCTGTGTGCATTCGTGAGAATGGCGTTCCGCCAATTACAACTTCTTCATCGCCCGGTATAGTTTTAATTAAATTTTGCAATTTCTCAACCATGTATTTGTCAGAAACATCAGGCTCCAAGAGGGCAATTACTGCAGTGGTTGTAAAATCTTTTGAAACAACATTGCCGTAGACCATATCATTATCCTTCAGGTCTTTTTTTATTTCTGCAATGTCTTTAGGGTTTCGGGGCAACTTTTTTACTGCCGGGTCAACCACCATCGCCCCGTTTTCATTACGTACATATTTAAGGTCAAAAAGCGACATTACTTTCTCAACTCCTTTAATACGGGACATTTCCCTTGAAAATTTATTTACCCGTTTTAGAGTTGAAGCATTGATTACATCATCGGTTTTTACAATGAGCATAATCATTTCAGTACCTCCGAAAAGTTCTTCAATTTTACTTTTATTGATTCTCGACGGCATATCCTCAGGAAGGTATGTCATCAGGTCGGAGTTCATTGTGGCTTTTTTTATCTGGCTACCCATGAAAAGTGTGACAACCAGGAATAAAGCAATTATAGGCCAACGATACCTAATTGTAAATTTTGATAGATTTTTCATTTTATTTGAATTTTTAAAGTGAATATTTAGAAAAAAACTTTGCATTCGAAGAAACCTGCATTTAACCCCTTGCTTAGAATATCGAACAAGGTGTTTTCGGGGCCTTGATATAATTGTGCCCCGGCTGACAGCGTTAAATTGTCGGACAACTTGTAAGCAATCTTCGGTTTCACGTAGATTTCCTCAGTCGTTATATTAAATAGGCTAAGTATTTCACAAGAAAGTGTTTGGTGTACCAATGATAAAGATGGCCTTAAAGAAATGGAGTGGGAAAGTTTATTTTGTTGACCATAAATCATTTTGTTCCAAATCGTCAATTGATTTGTGAAAGGATTATGCACACCATTAGCAGACATACCGTAAGCATGAAAATCGATTACGTATTTCCCAATGTATTGAGTAATCAGATTGAAATTGCCCCATTCTCTGTCGAGCCCAATTGTGTATTCAAGTTGGCTTTTAGGCACCGAACCGAATTGTGCCTTTTTCTGAGATGGGTTGGAGAAAGCAAACTCCCCCCTTAAGCCGTAATTGGAAATAGCTGTGGAAAAATCAAATCCAATGATTTGCGTATGATGGGCTGTTAAATAGACTTGTTGGTTAAGACTGTCATTTGACTCATAACATAAACCAGGCAGTTTATGATAGCCATTAAAATAAGATACTGAACCATCAAAAGAAGCTTTTTCGATAGATAGTTTGATAGCATAGTTGCTTTCTGATAATTTATACGGTGGAAAATCATTAGCACCCCAAATTATTCCTTCAGGCAAGTTTGTTTTCTTAAAAGGTAAAATACCGGGTTTATAAACTGGCACCCAATTGGCAATTAATTTATAAGGGTGGAAATTGTATGTGCAGGATAGCACAAAGTTTGAAAGCCTTTTATCATCCTCGTCAGGAGAAAATGCTGTGAAATCTTGTGGGGTAAGATTATTAGTTGGATTAAATCCATCGGCACGTCCCCATACAATTATTTGTCGTCCTATACGAAAATCGAAATCAGACAAATACAAGTTTACATATCCTTCCCTGAAATCAACTTTTGAAGACAGTCCATTGCCTAACAAGTTTTGTTTTATACGGATTTCAGAAAAAGCATTCCCGAATTTGAATGATTTGGTTTCGAGTTTGATTGATGTTTCGCCAAAAACAGAACGATAGTCTGTTTCATTGGCAAATACATTGCTACGGATGTAACCGTATATTTGAAATTTCTTTTTATTTGAATCACCGGAAGTAAAAGAGCTTTCGAATAAACTTTGACTAAACAAAGGAATGTTTAAAACAAGTAAACCGAGAAAGAAGCACAACTGTTTCATATTCTTGACTTTTGCTAATGATTTAACTTAACATCAACAAAAGTATGAGAACATGCAGGGGTAAAATAGCCCGAGAGATCACATTAATGCCCAAAAACAGTATATTTTTGCCCCAGTACGGTTTTTAAAATACCCCTAAATGGTATTATCGAACATTAACGTTTTGAAAATGAACTAAATATGAGCTTTGCTTTTTGAGGAGAATGATTTGGGGTTAACACCAAACTGATTACGGAATGCTTTGGTGAAATGGCTAAGGTTTGTATAACCTAATTCGTACCCAATTTCAGAAACACTGAATTTTTTACTTTGAAGCATTTTTTTTGCCAGTAGCATCTTTTCGTACAGGGCGTATTGATATATGCTTTTCCCGAAAACCTGCTTAAACGATTTTTGTAATTTGCTCTCGCTAAATCCGGCTTCTTTCGCAAGATTTTTAAGTGAAGGGATGTTTGATATATTATTTAGGATCATGTTCTTTACATGGAACAGTATTTCAACATCATTAGAATTAAGACTTGCGATATTTTCTGATAAGGGGCGTTCAATCAGTTTTTCAAGATATACTGCAAGTAATTCGGTCGTTTTGCATTCAAGAAATAAATTTGACATGCATTGGTGTTGCCTATTGTCGATTATTTCAACAATTTCTTTTATAATATGGTGCATCTGGGGGGTTATCTCTTCAAATAGGTAAAAAGGTTTTTCAGAGGATAATAGTTGTTGCACATAATTATTTTCAACCTTATTGCAATTGTCCAACAGCCAATTGTGATTTACAGCAATGGTAATGTTCGAAATCCATTCGTTTAAAGGGAATTTCCATTTTGAATTTATATGCGATGATGGCCAGAATATACCGTTGGCGGATTTTACACTTATCTCTTTCTTTTCATCTTCCATATCCTGTTCAAATTTTTTTTCGTGGATATAAAACATGATAGGTGAGAAAGGCACCGGTTTGCCGGCCTTCCTGGAAAACGTAATTTCCTGAATGAAATTAAAGCGAAGATAATTTAGTGTTAAGCCATTAGAAAGATAGTAATGGCGCAAAAAGCCTTCTCCAAGGTTAGATGGGAAGATAATAGTATTATTTTCTAATTGTACTCCAAATTGTTCTGCAATATTTTGAAGCCAATTTTTGGGTTTATTTACTGTAAATTCTATTATCATGTTCACTTATATTTCTTTCAGCTATTTGTCCGGTTTGAGTATCGAAATAAATTTAACTCTTTTGCAAGCTGAAGCATCAGTTTATGCTTTGGGGCTTTCAAATTTACGACTTTCCATGCAATTTTTCATTTTGCTCTAAATCGTTTTAAAATTGACAGGAATTCATCATAACCAATCAATTCAACATCAAAAAGACCATTTTTTTGATCTAATAGAACATCTTTTACCACTGTGAACATTGTATTTTTATATAATTCTAAATCAGCCTGATTTACAGAAGCAGGATTTTCTTCATAAGCCAGCTCAACTTTCCAAAGCCTATCCATCAGTTCATTTCCAATAAGTAAATGTTTACGATAAACAATATGAACTGCTTTTTCTTGTGGAGGATAACCAATAAAATAATGATATTCCCTCTTTGGCGCTTCAATTTCCGGGTTAATAAAATACTGATTTTTTTCAGGGTCATTTCTTCTGCTGCACCCGAGAACAAAAGAAATTACATCGCTTATTGTATGGTCTCTACTACTAATCAGTATGAAGTCGCCCTTCTCAAGAGTTTCTTCAGGTTTTTTTAACGAATTTACTGCTATTTCAGAAATCTTGTATCCTCCTGCCCCACACAGACAAACATGTCCCAGATAATTACATACATCATTAAATTTTACTTCGGTAGTTTCCTGATTTTGCGGATAGCTTCCCGCAAGGATTCCATGGTCATAATGAAAAATGATGGGTTGAATATCATAAATAAAATCATATTTTTCGTTCCAGGATCCTGTTTTTTTTGTCTTTTGGCATCCATAAAATGTAACTAACGATAAAATTAATAATAAGCCCCAGGTGCAGAAGGTTATTAGTTTAATTTTTATAAATGTTGGTTGATAATGTTTTTTCATAATACAAGTGTCCATTTAAAATTTATTTATGTTGGTTAATGGTATGAATAAACTGCGTTTTCAATTCAGTTTATTTTTTTTTGTCTTTGAATGGTTTCATTTTAAAATCTTTTTCATTGTAACTGCTGTACCTTTATTTTCTACTAAGATAAATCCCTTTTTTACATAGAGTAATTTTGCTCTATTTCGTTTATCCATACTCAAAGAAATTAACTTGATCCCCTTTGAGAAATATATTTTGGAAATTTCATCTATTAGTTTTGTCCCAATTCCTTGATTTCTGAATTTTTCCTTAACTGCCATACTGATCTCAGGTGTATTTTCATCAATGAATCCATATCCTGCTATTGAGCTGCTAAATGTTCTTCCCCAAATAGCGCCTATAAGTTCATTATTGAATACTGCAACTAGTGCGAGGTCATTTGGAAGAGTACCCCAATGATCAATATACTTTGATATATCAGGATTATCTAAAACAGATTTTGGAAATGGAGGCTGACCTTCCGGAACATAAAGATCCATATAAAGCACTTCCCTCAGAAAGTCAATTTCTTTATGTTTTATTTCTCTAATCACTTCATAATTCATTATTCTCATTTGAGGTACGAAAATATTTCACCAGGGAAGGAGCATATTTCATTGTGGATGAAGTTAAATAAAATGTGAATAGCTTTTCATCACCTTATAACTTCACTGTCACGCTGCAACACAATTTCTCAACTTTTTTTGTTTCCATTCTTCCACTATTCCATCATTACATTAAAAAGTTAAATGGAACACGAACCCGTAACACGAAACTCGTAACCCGTAACTTCCTCACAACCCTTTCACTCTTCCGGGATTGTTCCTGATAAATTCTTTCCAGCTTTTTTTACCTGTATCTTTACCAGGCATTTGCTTCTGGAAAGAGTGACATACTGCTGCTGCCAGTCCATCGGATGCATCCAGCCCATCAGGCATATTATTTATATCCAGGATATTTTCCAGAAGGCGGGCAACCTGTTCTTTTGAGGCGTTGCCATTTCCGGTTATTGCCATTTTGATTTTTCGCGGGGCATATTCAAAAATTGGGAGCGACCGGTATAATGCTGCAGCCATAGCAACCCCCTGGGCCCTCCCAAGCTTAAGCATTGATTGAACATTTTTACCGTAAAAAGGAGCTTCAATAGCTATCTCGTCAGGGTGAAACTCATCAATAAGAGAAAGAATACGTTCAAATATCTTTTTTAGTTTGCTGTAATGATCGCTTAGACCGGTAAGTTTAATAACTCCCATCGTAATAACCCGTGCTTTATTGTTTTCTACTACAATTACACCATATCCGGTAATTGTTGTTCCGGGATCAATGCCCAGTATAATACGTTCTTTAATCAAAACCAATGAGGTTGTTTAATTAGTGTCTGTACAAAAAATCAGTAAAATTTAGTTAAATTGAATATCGAACAAGGAACGCTGATTTTAGATTTCAGATTTTCAGTTACTTCACAAATCGTTAATCGGTGTTCCTTGT
>JADFUQ010000315.1 GCA_015222065.1 Bacteroidota bacterium | reverse complement strand
ATATCAAAACTGGAACAGGAAATTCTTGATATCAGGCAACAATATACCGATAAAAAGAAGGAACTGGAATTACAGTTAATTGAGTCTTTTGAGAATCTTACAGCCTCAATATCATCATGGGATCACCAGTTTGTCTTGAGGTCGTCTTCGACCGGCAAGGTGAGTTTTACTAAATATTGGGCTAAAGGTCAGAGTGTTACAGAAGGAGAAAGGGTATTGACAATTATTCCTGAAGATACCGGAGAGATTATTGGTAAAATAGCACTGGATATGAAACGATCAGGAAAAGTTAAACAAGGGCAGAAGATTAATATTAAATTTGATAATTACCCTTACCTGGAGTATGGGATGGTGGAAGGGGCTGTGAATAAAATATCTCTTGTTCCTGCTGAAAATATCTATACTGTTGAAGTTAGTTTGGTGGATGGATTAAGAACATTCTATGGTGTTGAACTTGAATTTACACAGGAGATGCAGGGAACAGCAGAGATCATTACCGAGAAACGGAGATTACTTAAACGCCTGGTGGATCCGATAAAGTTTATTTTTGAGAAAAATGCCAGTTATAGGCAGGAGTAAGAAGTAAGTAGTAAGTAAGTATATAGTATGTAGAGATGAGAGGTGAGAGATGAGAGGTGAGTAAGGTGAGTGGGAGAGTAAGGAAGAAAGAAAGACAAAAGTTAAAAGAGAAGAGTTATAAGGTAAAAGTTAAATGGAATACGAACACGAAACACGTAACCCGTAACTCTTACTTCTTCACTGCATCACTGCAACACTTCTTCACTGCTCTAAAAGGGCAGATCATTAAGTTCCTCGGGGGGAGAGGGGAGGTCATCCTCAGGAGGAGGAGGAGGTGGTGGTATTTCTCCTCCGTTTTCTTCTGTTTTTTCAATTCTCCATGCATCCAGGTTAGTAAAGTAATTCACATTTCCATCTTTCTCCCACCGGTTTCCTTTAATGTTAAAACTGATTTTTATCTTGTCGCTAATTTCAAATGGCTCAATAAGATCGCAACGATCCTGGGTCAACTGAAACTTCACATAATCAACAAATTCCCGGTTTTGATTTGTTTGTTTCTTTTCAATTACAAATTCACGTTTACGGAATTTATTGCTTACCTGTTGCATTTTTCCTTTATGAATCAGTATTCCTATTAACTCAAATGCCATGGTTTATAAATATTGGAATGTTGGAATATTGGAATATTGGAATATTGTGTAATCCAGCGTTCCATTGCCCCATCATTATTTTATTTCAAAGAGTTATACGTTAAATGTTATACGTTATACGTTAGTTTGATAAAATTTTTTCTCTTTGCCGCCCAGTCGTTTCTTCTACTCTTCCACTCTTCCTTCTTCCCATTCTTCCACTTTTTGACCCTTAGACTTTTGGACTTTTCGACTTCTTTATTCTTCAACAATATCCAGAAGTTCAACTTCAAATACAAGTGCCATCAAAGGTTCGATTTTACCTCCGGGTCGTGGCCGGTCGGCATATGCTAACTCCTGGGGGATAAACAGTTTCCATTTTGATCCTACAGGCATTAATTGCAGTGCTTCTACCCATCCGGGGATAACTCTGTTTACGGGGAATTCAGCAGGGTCCCCACCGTATGATGATTCAAATTCAGTGCCATCAATCAGGGTCCCTTTATAATGAACACGGACAACATCATCAGCTTTAGGTTTTACCCCTGATCCCTCTTTCAGAATTTCATACTGGAGTCCGCTGGGCAGAGTCACAACGCCTTCCTTTTCTTTATTTTCCCTGAGAAATTCTTCGCCGGCTGTTTTGTTGTTGTTGTATTGGTTGTTCATTTTTTCAAATTGGATTTTATTATTATGAAATCGTACTTTTTCGCGGGCAGTTAACCGGTCAATGATCAATGTATCATCGTTGAAAGCAGCGATGAAACCTTTATAGAATAATTCCATATTGAGTGTGTCCCAACCAGTGGACTGAAGGTCTTTTCCCACATAAACACCCAGACTGTAACTTATGGTGTCATTGTAATTTTCCAATTTCGTGGTTGAATTTGTGTTATTACATGAGGAGAAAGTTAATACTCCTATAGCTATGATTAACAGAAAATTTATTTGTTTCATAAGTTTTATTTAATTTAATGATTAAAAACAGGCTACGAAAATACAAGAAAAATAAGAAAAGTCACTAATTAGGAATAGGTTTTTTTTACTTCTTACTTCATGCTTTTTACTTCTTACTTCTTCACGGCTCTTATCATCTGCCTCTTGCCCGGGGGGCCTTTTATCAAATTAACCTTATAGCCGATATCTTTAAGCATTCGTTTAACAGATCCCTTAGCCGAGTAAGTAGTCAGAATCCCGCCTCTGTTCAATGCTTCGAAAATCCTGAAAAAGATATCATGCGACCACATTTCCGGTTGTTTATCCGGGCCAAAAGCATCAAAATAAACCAGGTCAAGACCCGGAGTAGGGTTATAGGTTCCAAGGTTAGCTTTTATTTTTTGGAATGTGAACCAGGGACTAAGCATGTTTGTAACTCCCCATTTGCTTTGATGCAGTTCCTTAAATGTTTCCCTGATATCTTCAGGGAGCAGGTCAGGGTAATTCAGTTTGCTTACCAGTTTCCAGTCCAAAGGATACTGATCGATACCAAGGTAAAATATTTTTTTCTTATTTTTTTCTGCTTCAATATATGTTAGTATCGCGTTAAGACCAGTTCCAAATCCTGCTTCAAGAAGGTAAATAACATCCTTTGTACATTTATGAAACCCTTCTTTAATGAATACATGCCTGGATTCCTGTAATGCACCGTGCATTGAATGATAATGTTCTTTTAACCCGGGAACAAATATAGTATTTGATCCGTCTTTAGTTTTTTTTATCTCTTTCTTTTCTGAAGAATTTCCCGGGTTAGTTTTAATAGGATTCATTGAGTAGCTCCTGTTTGAAAAATATTACAAAAATACATCTTTAAACTAGTAACCAAAGATATGAGGTAACCAAAGACTAAGAGACGGGACATACGT
>JADFUQ010000314.1 GCA_015222065.1 Bacteroidota bacterium | reverse complement strand
ATTCCAGTATTCCAGCATTCCAGTATGACTGCTAAATGAATAAATTTTAAAAAGATGAACAAAACAGTGCTTATTACAGGAGGTGCAGGATTCATCGGATCACATGTAATCCGTAGATTTGTCAGCCAATATCCCGATTATCAGATTGTAAATCTTGACAAGCTGACCTATGCAGGGAATCTTGAAAACCTTAAGGACATTGACAGAAAAGAGAACTATATTTTTGAAAAAGGTGATATAATTGACCGGGAATTTGTTTTTGATCTGTTTAAAAAATATGATTTCACAGGTGTTATCCATTTAGCTGCCGAATCGCATGTTGATCGTTCAATTACCAACCCGACAGAATTTATTTACACTAATATAATCGGGACAGTTAACCTGCTGAACGCGGCAAGGGAACTTTGGGGTAACAATCAGGAAGACAGGCTGTTCTATCATATCTCAACCGATGAGGTTTACGGATCATTAGGTAAAGAAGGATATTTTGTTGAATCAACTCCATATGATCCCCGTAGCCCTTATTCTTCTTCAAAGGCAAGTTCTGATCATCTGGTAAGGGCTTATTATCACACATTTAATCTTCCGGTAGTCATTTCTAATTGTTCAAATAATTATGGCCCTAACCAGTTTCCCGAAAAACTGATCCCCTTGGCTATCAATAATATAAAAAACAACAAGGAGATCCCTGTTTACGGTAAAGGGGAGAATATACGTGACTGGCTCTATGTTGAAGATCATGCCAATGCCATCGATCTGATATTCCATAAAGGCAAAACCGGAGAAACATACAATATTGGAGGCAATAATGAATGGAGGAATATTGACCTTATTCGTCAGCTTTGTGAAACAATGGACCGTAAGCTCGACAGGAAACCGGGAACCTCAGCAAAACTGATCACCTTTGTAAAAGACCGTGCGGGACATGATCTGCGTTATGCCATTGACTCGGGAAAAATTCAGAGAGAACTGGGGTGGAAACCTTCGGTTAATTTTAAAGAAGGACTGGAGAAAACAGTTGTATGGTATCTGGAAAACACCGAATGGCTTAACCGTATTATATCCGGAGAATATGAAAAATATTATTCAAACCAATATGTAAAAAGATAACCGTGGGGATTTTATGATTTAACCATTTTCATTCTTTCAATTAACTCATTTCCGAGAAATGTTTTTTTCTCAATATGATCTTTAATAGCTGATACCTGTTGGTTTTTTTCAAAATCACCTCTTACCTGGGCAAAATCAAGAAGCTTGGTTTTCATATCTCCATCAACACCAAATCCTGTTTGCTTTGAAAGTGTAAATTCTTTTCTGGCATCATTATAAAGCATTTCGTCAAGATCTGTAACACTCTTCTTCCACCTGGCGGTCAATTGAATAATATCCTCCGCTGTAAAATCAGCCAGGTTCTTCCCTGTTTCTTTTTGTATTATATCAATAGCCCAGGTCCACTCATAAGTATAATAATTATTATGCAGAGATTCAAAAACCTTGCGAATAGTTTTTAAAGAATCAATTTCTCCCTGCTCAATATCATTCATTAATTTTTCAATCTCATCAACAGGGGCAATAAGTCCTGCCAGATCAATCCATTTCCCTTTTCCAATTGCTGTATCAGGCTTTAGTCTTTCCCTTATCTCCCGGTTAGTTCTGAATTTAGCTATTTCCAGTCTTTTGATCAGCGAATTCCCAAGAAATTTATCAATTCCCATACCATACAATTTAATTCCCCTTTCAAGAGACGCTTTGGTTATCTTTGTATTCTCAAAAGTATAGAAATCAGATTTTTCACCTGAATATTCTTTAAGCTTTATAAGCAGATCGCGTCCTGCTATCATTTTATTTATTGTGTATGGGCTGAGTAAATTAAAATTTATAAAGTCGAGTTTCCGGGTATCCTTACGGCGATCTCTCCTGGGCCATTTTTGGGCATCCCTTATTGTTCCTACACTACGCAAATTTACACCCGGAGCAAGTATGCTTTCATCTTTACTTTCTACAATATAAGAGAATGGCAGGTCCGAAGTATCAGAGTTTTTATAATGCCTTCCCATTACCAGGGTAAACGGACCAACCTTTGCAGGCCATAAAAGATAGGAATTGCTGGTTGTTTTTGCCCCTCGCTCAACAATACCCTGATGTATTGGTCCGAGTTTATACATATGGTTACTTTGGTTTGAACCACTTCCGGCATTCATAAAAGAAAACATTCCGGCAATAAGTAATGTTGACTTATGATGTGTAACAGTATATGGTCCGGCAAAAAGAGAACAGGCTTCTCCGTGATAACCGGCACAATTTGCAAAAAACAAAGAGTTTTCAGATGAATAGTGTTTTTTTAACACACATGCCTGCCCGATAAAGCATTTATCAACAACTGTCGAATCTGATACAGTTGAGCCTGATGACACAATAAAATCTTCCATAATTACACCCGGACCAATATAAACCGGATCAAAAGAATTAGAATTGATGCTTCCATTGGATAATAACTCTGCCCCTTCGATGGAAGTGTTATCCCCAACAGATACATTCTTAATGACCCTTGAATTTGCTATTTTCACATTATTCCCTATTTTTCCTCTACCGGAAGTTACCTTTTGCGTGTAATTTCCGATCATCTGAAACAGTTTTTCGATCACATCCGGACGATGGCGATACAATACCATGATATAAGCCAGATGAGCTGATAATTCATTAAAAATCGGGAGGTTTCTTCCCCCGGTCTCATCCAGAACATTCACTAAAACACCATTACCAAACGAACTTTCTTCATTCACTTCAATAATATCAACATTATCGATAAATGATCCTTCCCCAACATCATAATTCGCCATGTAATTTCTAACCTGTGCAACATAGGTATTATCACCAATTAAACAATTATGCAAAACAGCATTATAAATACCTGATTGTTTTTTCATTCCGTTAGGCAGTTGAAACTCTTTTTCGAAGCAACCCATCCGGATCTTCCCCGAAAAAGTCACGTTTTTAACATTCGCGGGGCTAAAATCATTGGTTACCTTAACCTCTAGCCAGTCATCCGCATAACAATTTTGCCGGTTAAGTTGTTTTATTTCCTCTGGGGTAAGTTTCCGGTAAGAATTCATATAATTAAAATATTTACAATGGCTAATATCATTTTTAAAGTCAGCAGTCTTCAGTCCACAATTAAAATATAGCTATTTGATGTTACCTAATTGCCAACTGCCTTTTTGCCAATTGCCAACTAATTCACTCTACTGTTACAGATTTTGCCAGGTTTCTCGGTTGATCAACATTACAACTTCTCAAAACCGCAATATGGTATGAAAGCAACTGAAGAGGTACTACAGTAAGCAGCGGAGCAAGAGCAAGAACTGTTGAGGGAACTTCAAAAACATGATCCGCAATTTCACTTATAGTTTTATCCCCCTTATTAACTACAGCAATCACAATTCCTCCTCTGGCTTTAACTTCCCGGATATTGCTTACAATTTTCTCATACGAATCATCCTGTGGAGCAATAACCACAACCGGCATATTTTCATCAATAAGAGCAATTGGTCCGTGTTTCATTTCAGCTGCCGGGTATCCTTCAGCATGTATATATGAAATTTCTTTTAGTTTCAGCGCTCCTTCCAGGGCAACCGGGAAAAAGTAACCTCTGCCGAGGTAGATAAAATTGTTAGAATTAACATATAACCCGGCAATCTTTTTATAAAGATCATTGTTTTTCAGGATCTCTTCTATTTTTGAAGGTATTCTCAGTAACTCAGTGATGAATTTTTCATATTTTTTTTCATCAAGGATAAACCGTTTTTTCCCTATCAGCATGGCCATCATCGTGAGCACAGTAACCTGGGCAGTAAAGGCCTTGGTTGAAGCTACTCCAATTTCAGGACCTGCATGCATATAAACCCCTCCCTGAGTTTCTCTGGGGATACTGGAACCTGCTACATTACATATACCAAGAACGAGAGCGCCTGATTCACGTGCCTGATTCACTGCTGCCAGGGTATCAGCCGTTTCACCACTCTGGCTGATAACAATTACAACATCATCAATATGAATCACCGGGTTGCGGTATCTAAACTCTGAAGCATATTCAACCTCCACGGGGATCCTTGCAAATTCCTCAAAAAGATATTCTCCGATAAGAGCAGCATGCCATGAAGTACCACAGCCGATAATGATAATTCGCCTGGCATTTACCAGTTTCGGCATCACCTCATGTAATCCTCCAAGGTGGATGGTGTTCCTTTCCCTAGAGATCCTGCCCCTGAAAGTGTCCTGGATTGACCTTGGTTGTTCAAAGATCTCCTTTAGCATAAAATGCTCAAAGTCTCCTTTATCTATTTCACCGATATCAAGATCAAGGATTTGAATTTTTGGAGTTAATATATTGTTACCAATAGTTTTCAGACTTAATTCACTTTTCGTAACTATTGCGATATTGTTATCATTAAGGTAAACAACACTTTTTGTATATTCCACAATAGGTGTGGCATCTGAGGCGATAAAATATTCATCCTCACCTATGCCAATAACCAATGGACTTCCTTTCCTGGCAGCAATAAGTTGCTCAGGCTCATCGGCACAAATAATAACTAATCCATAAGCCCCTATAACTTTCCTCAGCGCAAGACGGACGGCCTGTTCGGCAGAAACTTTTCCTTTAAGATAAATGTGTTCGATAAGATTGGCAAGAACTTCAGTATCTGTTTCGGTATTAAATTTATATCCTTTTTCTGTCAATTTATTTTTCAGCCTTGCGTAATTCTCAATAATTCCGTTATGAATTATAATAAAATGTCCGTGCTGAGATTTATGGGGATGAGCATTTGTGTCATTCGGTTCTCCATGTGTTGCCCAGCGGGTATGCCCGATACCAATAACACCATTTAAATCATTCCCTTTAATATGTTTCTCAAGATCAGCAATTTTCCCTTTACACTTGTATGTTTTTACTTTATCATCAACAACAGAAATCCCTGCTGAATCATATCCACGGTATTCAAGTTTTTTCAACCCGTTAATAAGAACAGGATATGCCGGTTTTTTCCCTATGTAACCAATAATTCCACACATAAAAATAATAATTAGAGTTCTTTAGGATAATACTTATTTCTTGGAATATTGGAATAATGGAATGTTGGAATACTGGGTAATCCCGTGTTCCATTGCTTCATTATTTCATTCATCCAAAAAGTTATA
The DNA here is from genome assembly GCA_015222065.1 of Bacteroidota bacterium. Classification (GTDB taxonomy): domain Bacteria; phylum Bacteroidota; class Bacteroidia; order Bacteroidales; family VadinHA17; genus JADFUQ01. The sequence goes on along the minus strand of JADFUQ010000314.1, from coordinate 8,531 downwards.
CGTTATAGGTTAAAAGTTATAAGTTAATTCTTTCACAGAATCCTTTGCTCTTTGCTCTTCACACCGCAACTCTGTGGTTATATTTATTAAAGAATTAACCGCCAAGTACGCTAAGGATGCGCTAAGAACGCAAAGTACAAATATTCTTATGCAAACTTTGCGCCTTCTTTGCGATCTCTGCGGTTAGTTTTTCTTCGCACCATTCTTCCATTCTTCCATCATTCCATCATTCCATTATTTGATGTAGGTCATCTTCAACTCAACTTTCCCGGAGTGGTTATACCCGCAAAGCACTGCCCTGTTAGCCCGGTAATAATCCGCATTGACAAAGATATAAAGCGTGGGATCATTATAATATTCGTTAAGGTATTTATGAACAAAATCTGAAATATTGAAAATATATATTCCTTCCTGAAGATTGCCTCCAAAATACTCTCTGCCAAGAACCAGATCATATACTGTATTAAAATTCCCATCCTCATCGCGGGTTTTTATATCCAAATACTCCGGTGGAGTGTATTCAGAAGAGTAAGGGTCGTCAGATGACAAATTAACTACCAGTTCTGCTTTATTTATTGCAATTGGCAGAGAATCGCGCCAGTTTTCAAGTGTAGGAAATTTAAGCTTAGTAAATGCCCCCGCCAATCCTTGTATATAGCTAACACTGTCTTCTATATTATCATTCAGATGGCCGATGCTGTAGGCAGGATCAGCAGTGCTGAAATCATGAGAATACATATTTATACGTGCAGAACTTTGGCTTATAGAGAAAATATAATTATAAAACAATGTATCTGATGAGGGATAATGAAAAAATAATACCATATCGGTTGATAATGAAAGCAGGTTGAAATTGGTTAATGTTCCATTCCCTGCCTGTATATCTGAAGTGAAATACAAGCCTTTAAACTTCTGTAAAAACTCGTCCTGTTTGACTAAAACACTTGTATTAGCTTTTATCTTCTCAATAAATGTATTATTCATATATATTTTTATCAAAGTATCATATGCATTGTAATTTGCCGAGCCTACAACATCCTCATAGTATAAACCTTCCTGATTTAAATTTGAGTAATAAGCAGAATCAGGATAAACATCTTTTTTAAGCTCATGGATATTAATCTCCATTATAGAATTAGTATCACCATATGAACCAGCAACTTCAAGAAACACAATAAGAGAATCAATAACCGGCTCCTCGCTGAAAACCAAGCTGTCTGACAATCGCACCTGTGTAATAAAATCAGCTTTTGTAGTACCAAATACAGGATCAATAAATTCACCAGCTATAGCTAGCACCGTTTCATCTGCTCTTAATGAATCTAATAATCCGGTATACACCTCAACCGGGAACTCATCATAATAATTAACTGAAAATTTATCATTTTGGGGTTGGAGATTTTCACCTATCAGGGTACCTTCGTCGTCACAAGAAGTTAGTAAAAACAAACCGCCCAAAAAAAGGACGGAAACAGAAAGGGTAATATATGAAACCGGCAATTTTATTAGCCGGTTAATAATTGGTAATTTCATGTTTGTATTAAGATATAAGTTCATCATAAAAATCGGAATACTTATTAATATATTCATCCTCCCCTAAATACTCCAAAACAGGTAAACCACGTTCCTCAATAAACGTTTTCAACTCGGGATTTATTTTCTTACTTCCCATAATAACAGCATCCGAATTTGTAATGGCAAGCTTATTTAAATTTAAATAATTGGCGTTGTTAATTATTTTAATATCATCTTTAGTAATACCTTCGAGCAGAAGTTTCTTTTTAAACGAAGGATCCAACGGTTTCTTAAACTCACTATTATATACCGAATACACCACTTTAGAGTCTGAGAACAAGGGATTATCAGCAAAGCTTTTTTTAAGATAAAGCGGCACTAAGCTTGTAAACCAACCATGACAATGAACAATGTCAGGAGCCCATCTCAATTTTCTTACGGTTTCAAGCACACCACGGGCATAGAAAATTGCCCGCTCATCATTATCACTAAATTCTTCCCCTTTTTTATCAGTAAGTATAAATTTTCTTTGGAAATAATCCTCATTATCAATGAAATAAACCTGCATCCTTGCAGATTGAATGGAAGCTACTTTAATAATTAGCGGATGATCGGAGTCATTAATGATAACGTTCATGCCAGATAGCCTGATTACCTCGTGAAGTTGATTTCTTCTTTCTTTAACACATCCAAATTTAGGCATAAAAGTGCGTATCTCTTTGCCTTTTTCCTGGATGCCCTGAGGTAAATTACGCCCAATTCGGGACATTTCATTCTCGGGCAAGTAAGGGGTAATTTCCTGAGAAACAAATAAAACCTTTTTGTTCTCCATCAAATAAAATATGCTTTTATAATAATTTTGCAAATTTAGTAAAATTATTGGTAATTCTCAATTTTAACAGTTCTTCATTTTTGAGATAATACCTAAAAAGGTAATAATGTTAAGCCTTAGCCTTATTCCATAATTATTCGTTACATTTGAATAGTATTAACCTTTTTAATTACTTTGCGAAGCTATGTTCTTTAATTTTGCTGCAAAATTGGTCATAGCATTATTTTTCTGCATGATCATTATTGAAATTATTAAAATTGAAAAAGAAATTACTTGCCATCCTGAATTTTCTTTTATTTCTTACACTGGGAATAATCTTACTCTATTTTGCCTTTCGGAATATTAGTTTTCAGGCTCTCCTTTCAGATCTAAAAAATGCAAACTATTTCTGGATACTTCTTTCACTCTTACTGGGTTTCCTGGGATTTGTTGTACGAGCCTATCGCTGGAGAATGCTAATTGAACCACTGGGTTATAAACCACCACTGAAAGATACATTTCATGCTTTGATGACAGGATACCTTGCAAATTATACACTTCCGCGCTTTGGTGAGGTAACTCGTTGTGCTACACTTAACCGCACTAATAAAGTCCCCATGGATGCTTTGATTGGGACTGTTATAATTGAAAGAACCATTGATGTGATAATCCTTTTTGCGCTGATAGTGATTATCTTTTTTGCCAAGATCAATTTTTTTGGCCAATTTTTAAAAACTCAGGTTTTTGATCCACTGCACGAAAAAATTTATACTACTTTAAATTTTTCATCCATTATCTGGATAGTTATTATTTCCGGAATAATTATCATGGTTATAGTTTTTATCCAATACCGGTCAAGATTTTCAGATTTTCCGTTTTACCAGAAAACAAAAAAGATCATCCTGGGAATATTTGAAGGATTAAAAACTGTATTCCGGATGAAAAGGCGGAGGATTTTCATTTTTCATTCTGTTCTATTATGGTCTATTTATTTTCTTATGACATGGGTTGTTGTTTATTCAATCCCTGAGACTTCACATTTAACTGCTCTTGATGGTTTATTTCTGCTAGTTATCGGTAGCCTGGGCATGGCAGCTCCTGTTCAAGGTGGCATTGGTACTTTTCACTGGATAATTTATAAGGGGTTGACCATATACGGAATAAGCAGGGAAAAAGGGTTAGTATATGCAACATTGTCGCATGAATCACAAACACTTTTAATGGTAATTTTAGGAGCTTACTCATTTTTATTGGTTTTTCTTGAGAGAAAAAAAAGAAAAAGGTTATCTTTTCAGGCAGAATCTAAATCTACTGAATGATGAATAAGTTTGAACACATTAAATCTAAGATAGTTAGTGGGACTGATCTCACTCGCCGTCTTGCTGTCTATCGGTTTAAAAACCAAAAAGTTGTTTTTACCAACGGTTGCTTCGATCTTATCCACCTTGGACACGTTGAATACCTTATGCAGGCAGCTAATCTGGGTAATGTTTTAATTATCGGACTTAACTCCGATTCGTCTATAATAAAAATAAAAGGTTCCGGCAGACCTGTGCTTGATCAGGAATCAAGAGCAATGACACTTGCTGCTTTCAGCTTTGTCAACAATATTGTATTGTTTAATGAAGAAACTCCTTGCGAATTAATAAAACAAGTCCGGCCAGACATCCTGGTAAAAGGGGGTGATTACAAGCCCGAAGAAATTGTTGGCTATGATATTGTTAAAGATAATGGAGGTGAAGTTAAGATCCTTGATTTTATTAAGGGATATTCCACATCCGACATAATAGAAAGAATAAATAAAGTTAAGTAAGGATAAGAAAAGGCAAAAGGCAGAAGGCAGAAGGCAGAAGGGAAGAGAGAAAAGCAAAAGGCGAACTGGCGTGAACTCGTAACCCGTAACCCGTAACTCTTTAAAAGAATGTAATCATTGTAAAGAAAGTTTTTTATTTTGTCCTTAAATTACTATGCCAAAAACAAAGACAATCTGGGTATGTCAGAATTGCGGTGTTGAATCATCCAAATGGATTGGCCGTTGCCCATCCTGCGGGGAATGGAATACCTATGTTGAAGAGGTTGTCAGAAAAAATAGTGCCGGCAAAACAACTAATTACGCATTCACCGGAACCGCAAAGCCAATAACCCTGCAGGAAATAGCTTCCCTTGAAGAATCAAGAATTGATACACGAAGCATAGAGTTGAACAGGATACTCGGCGGAGGAATAGTTCCCGGATCAATTATTCTTCTTGGTGGAGAACCGGGAATAGGCAAATCCACACTGGCTCTCCAGCTTGCACTCGGATTAAAAGAGTTGAAAATTCTTTATGTTTCAGGAGAAGAAAGCAACCGCCAAATTAAACTCAGAGCCAGCCGTATCAATTCAAATCATGAAAATTGTTATATCCTTACCGAGACATCACTGGAAAATGTTCTTACACAAATAGAAAACACAAAAGCAGAATTAGTGATTGTGGATTCAATTCAAACCATGTTTACAGAAAACATCTTCTCTTCACCAGGAAGTATCTCTCAAATACGTGAATGTACTGTTCGTCTTCTGAAACATGCTAAGGAAACTGGTATTCCTGTTTTGCTTATCGGACATATTACAAAAGAAGGAAATCTTGCCGGACCAAAGGCACTTGAGCACATTGTGGATGTAGTACTGCAATTTGAAGGCGACCAGAATCATTTGTACCGTATCCTTAGAGCAACAAAAAATCGATTCGGATCAACATCTGAACTGGGTATTTACGAAATGAGGAGCAATGGACTCAGGGAGGTACATAATCCATCAGAATTATTAGTTTCTCACATTGATGAAAATCTAAGTGGTGTATCCATTTCTGCAACTATTGATGGTATCAGACCTTTCCTTATCGAAACACAGGCACTTGTGAGCTCCGCAGTTTACGGAACTCCACAACGGTCATCCACCGGATTCGACCTTAGAAGGTTAAACATGTTGTTGGCTGTTTTGGAGAAACGGGCCGGGTTCAGGCTGGTTGCAAAAGATGTTTTTCTTAATATAGCCGGCGGAATAAAAGTAAATGATCCGGCAATCGATCTGGCAGTTATCTCAGCTGTTTTATCCTCAAACATAGATATACCAATCAATAAGCGTATATGTTTTGCCGGTGAGGTTGGTCTTTCCGGCGAAATCCGGCCTGTTAACAGGATTGAACAACGAATTCGTGAAGCAGAAAAGCTTGGGTTTAGCGAAATGTATATTTCAAAATATAACCGTAAAGGCCTTGATTCTTCAAAGTTTAATATCAAAATCCATTTTCAGTCACGAATAGAAGATCTGATAAAAAGCATTTTTAAATAAACTAACCGGGAAGAAATGACTAAAATTCAAAATGACTAAAATGACTAAAATGTTATGGGTTTCGGGTTACGAGTTATGGTTACTGTTACTGGTTGCTGGTTACTGGTTGCTGAGTTCTTAACCTCAAACATCTTCAAATAAACTAGCCGTGCCTTATCCTCTCCTTACTTCCTGCTTTTTACTTCTTCCCCTTTTTCTTCTTACTATTTACTTTTTACTACTTACTTTATACTTCTTCACTCATATCTCATCTCTCACCTCTTCTCTTCTTCTTCCTTACTCACCTCTTCTCTTCTTCTTCCTTACTCACCTTACTCAACTACTCACCTTACTCAACTTTTAATAAATCTCCTCATCAAGCGGATCATAATTGTTCTGTGGATTTGCTTTTTTGTATTGGTCGCAATCGAGTTCAATATTAAAAACAGGTGGTGGTTCAAAAATATCTTCAGCCGTCACATTCAAACTATCATTATAAATTTGCTGCATATAAAGACCGAACACCGGAAGAGCCATATTTGCTCCTGATCCAAGTGCCAGACGTTTAAAATGGACCGATCTGTCGGGCCAACCGGACCATACACCTGTAACCAGTTTTGGGGTTACTCCCATAAACCAACCATCAGACTGGTTCTGCGTAGTACCTGTTTTCCCTCCAATTTCATTCATTAGCTCGTATTTCCAGCGTAATCTGCGGCCGGTACCATCCTTAATAACTCCCTCTAACAGATTCAGCATCAGGTAAGCATCTACCTCACTGATTGCTTCCATAAATGATGGTTTAAATGTTGAAATAAGATTTCCCTCTTTATCTTTAATTCGGATAACAAAAATTGGTTTAATATGAACCCCTTTATTTGCATAAGTGCTATATGCCCCAACCATTTCATATAGTGATACTTCGGAGGTGCCAAGAAAGATTGACGGAACAGGGTCAATAAAACTACGAATACCCATTTTCTGCATTAAATCTCTAACTGACTGAGGATTAAATTTCTTAATCAACCATGCCGAAATATAATTCTCAGAATGTGCCAATCCAAACTTCAATGACACCATTTTTCCCCAAAAATCCCTGGGTCCGGTACTGGCGGGACGCCAGACTGAATCATTCACAATAAAAGTTTGTGGCACATTTGGAACCTGATCACAAGGGGAATATCCATCCTGCATTGCCAGAGTATATAGGAAGGGTTTTATGGTACTTCCAATTTGTCGTTTTTGATTGGTTACTGCATCATATTTGAAGTATCTGAAATCAGGACCACCAACATAAGCTTTTACATATCCGGTATGAGGATCCATTGACATAAGTCCCGATCTTACAAAATACTTGTAATACCTGATAGAATCAAGGGGTGTTAAAACTGTATCAATCTCTCCATCCCAGGAAAAAACCCTCATCGCTACCGGCTTGTTAAAAGATGCATTAATTGAATCTTCAGAAACCCCGGCATTTCTTAATTTTCTGTAGCGCTCGGTACGATGGGTGGTAATTTCCATCAGATTAGCTATTTCCTTACGATCCAGATCATCAGAGAATGGAGGATTCCTGTAATTTTCTACTGAAGCCATAAAAGTTTTCTGTAGGTCCTGACCCAAATGTTCTTTTATTGCATTTTCGGCATATTCCTGTATAGTGGAATTAATTGTAGTATAAATCTTCAGACCATCACGATAAAGGTTATATTCCGACCCGTCAGGCTTATTATTTTTAGAACACCATCCGTAAAGAGGATCATTCTCCCACTGATATTTTGCTTCTTCATACTGCTGCTTAGTGAAAAAATATCTTCGCTCAGGCTTGGATTTATTCATTGCAACACGCAGATATTCCCTGAAGTAAGTAGCTAATCCCAGGTTATGGCTTTGTTTTTTATAATCAAGCTCGATTGGCAGGGTTTTAACCGAGTCAAATATTTCTTTCTCCAGATACCCATATTTCACCATTTGTGAAAGCACAACATTTCTCCTGTGAAGAGTCTCTTCATATCTCCTTAAAGGATTATAATATGCTGAGTTTTTTAACATTCCCACTAACATTGCTGACTCTTCAAGATTCAATGAATCAGGCGAAGAATTAAAATATATTGAAGCTGCTGAATTTATTCCTACTGCCTGATTCAGAAAATCAAACACATTCAGATACATTGTAATTAACTCATTCTTTGTGTAGCTCTTTTCCAATTTTACTGCTGTTACCCACTCCCTGAACTTTGTTATGCCCAGATTAGCCATTTTTACCAGGCCAAACTTGTAAGTAGTAGTATCGCGCGGGAAAAGATTTTTTGCCAGTTGCTGTGTAATGGTACTGCCTCCTCCTGCACTTGATTCTCCCTGTAAAAAATTTTTATAAACCACTCTTCCCAAGCCTCTTATGTCAATACCTGAGTGTTTATAAAACCTAATGTCTTCTGTAGAAATTAGTGCATCAATAACATAGGGAGAAATTTCATCTATGTCTGTCCATGTCCTGTTTATTATGTAAAATTTCCCCAGTAATTTTCCATCTTCAGACCATACTTCAGAAGCCAGATCGTTCTCCGGATTCTCAAGCTGTTTAAAAGAGGGCATAGGACCGAAAACATTAAATGAAATCAGGACAAACAGAAGAATAACAAAGACAAACGGGAAGGAAAAAATACCCCAGAACCAATATAGGTATTTCTTGTATTTTAATTTTGCAGAAACCATTTGTATATTATAAAGTTAAAAGTTTAAAGTTATAAAGTTAAAAGTAAGCGTTGAACTTTACAAACTCTCAACATTCTGCTATTCCATCATTCCACTAGTGTCATGTCAAACTTACTATGTCGCAAACCTTAAATTGGCAGTTGGCAAAAAGCAGTTGGCAATATCGCGATATTTTCTTT
>JADFUQ010000313.1 GCA_015222065.1 Bacteroidota bacterium | reverse complement strand
CACTTCGTTCAGTTGAATTTTGCCTGCCCCGTAGGGAAGTATGACCGTACGGGGGTGCTTGTCATTTGTGATTTTTACTATTTTTTTTCACAAAGACTGAATAAACAGAGGAGATGATTAGCCAGAGGGTAAGTAGCATAATAATCACAGAAAGAATAACCAACAATACTTCACTATTTTTTATAAAACTGACAATATTCAGGATCATTGACCAGACAGTAACAAATAGTACTGCAATCATTGGAAGAAAAGTGTAGAGAATATTTTTCCCTTTTTGATATAGATATACTGTAACTATTCCCAGAGCAAGGGCTGCTACTAACTGGTTTAGAGAACCAAACAATGGCCACAATATAAGGGCTCCTTCGGCAGCTGGTTTAGCCAATGTCATAAGTAAAGCTGCAAAAACAACAATAAAAGTAGTTACATACCTGTTATCAAATGGCTTAATAACTTTACCCTTTTGTGATTTGAATATTTCCTGTAATGAAAGTCGTTGGATCCTTGTAGCTGAATCAAGTGTTGTGTTAGCAAAACTAACTATGAACACTGCAATTATTGATTTGCCTACTACTGCTGGCACACCATAGGAAGATAACAGATTAGCAGATCCGACAACAAAAGCTTCAAGTTTTGCATTAAGTCCTGATGCTGTTGACCATGACTGATAGTGATGATTAAAGGCATCGAGCCCGGTATATACAACTCCATTTTTTTCCAGTCCCATTCCCAGTCCACCGGCAATTGCCATAAGCACAAGAACAGCCAGAATACTTTCCAATATCATACTTCCGTAACCTATAAACAGAGTATCTTTTTCTTTGTTTACCTGTTTAACTGTAGTCCCTGAGCTTGCAAGTGAATGAAACCCTGAAATTGCACCACAGGCAATAGTAATGAATAGTAGTGGCATTAAACAAGGGATATCAGTATCTGCGGCATAGGCAGCAGGATTAATCGCAGGTGCCGTAATTACAGGATGTGCAACAATTAATCCGATAAACATAAGTACCATGGCAACAAGAAGTTGATGAGAATTTATATAGTCGCGCGGTTGTAATAGTTTATGTACTGGAATGGTTGATGCAAAATATACATATATAAACAGGATAAGGGTCCATGATGTAACTGAAGAACCAAGCACAGGTGGCAGTGTAATTGGCATAAAAGTACCAGCAATCACACTAATATACAGGAGTACAACAGCAATAATTGAGTAAACAAGATCATTTTTCCCTTTGTTTATTTCCCAGCCAAGCCAAACAGCAATAGGGATTTGCATCCACACCGGGAAGACTGATTCGGGATACATTACAAAAAGCAACCCTACTATCATTGCAAAAACCGATAAGACGATAAACAGCAGGAATTGCATTATAAACTGGAAAGCATAACGAGTTGCAGGGCTAATGATATCGCCTGTCAGGTCGCCAATTGTTTTACCCTGGTTTCTTGCCGAGATAACAAGAGTAGAAAAATCATGAACTCCTCCCATAAAAATTGACCCGAGAAATACCCAGATAAAAGCAGGTAACCATCCCCAGATAATTCCGATAGCCGGTCCGACAATCGGACCAAGTCCGGCAATTGTAGTGAAATGATGCCCAAAAAGAATATGCTTTTTTGTAGGGACAAAATCAACTCCATCATTCAACTCGTGAGACGGCATTTTATTTTTATCCGAAAGCCTGAATAATTTTTTTGCAATGAATTTACCATAGGAATTATAGGCAATAATATATCCAGCCAAAGCCAAAAGAGAAAGAACTAATGAATTCATTTAATGAAATTATTTTGAAATTTATTTCCAAAATTATTCAAAAAATTGAACAATAGTTAATTCAAAACCAGTAAAATGAAATAAAAACGAGATTAACTAATAAGTTGGCAGTCCACAGTCGACTTAAAAATGCAAAAGTATAATGAGATTAGCCATTTTAGGCACTTTAAACTTTTGACACGGAATAATTACTAAATATCATCTAGCGGGGCATCTGCAATTACATGAATGTCTAAAGACTTAGCTACAGTATCAACATCCAGTTCATAAGTAAATTTACCTTGTTGGAGAAGCACACGTATTGAATCATCAGGAGGGAACTCATAGGAGACAGAATCGATATACATATTAACCTGTTCCTTGGGATAAGCTTTTTCAAACCTTTTATATTCTGTCTTCGCCCAGGGATTTACAGTACCAAATTCATTAATTCCCCATGAAGTACTAACTACTACACTATCATAGGTAAGTGAGCTGACGTTATGGATACGGATATCAGTCGGGCCATCAGGTGTATATTCAGTTTTTTTACACGATATCAGTACTATTGCAGTAAGCACTATTGATAGAAAAGTGATTTTATTCATATGTTAATATTTTTGTACTTAGTCATTCTTTAATGTGTGAAAATTTAATCCAAAAATTAGAGTCCGTCTATAAAGTAAGTAAAAATTGATTTAAGAACAAGGAACACCGATTTACCCTGTGAAATAGCAAGCTAAATCTCCGATTTATTTCACAGGGTGAACGAATTTTGATTTATTTATTTCGGGATCTACTTCTAAATTCAATATTCGTTAATCCTTGTTCGATATTCAATTATTATTTCTCTTTTATTATTTTCCTGACGAATAAGTCTAATATTATAGACAGACACTATTCAGACTTGATATTAAATAAAAAGGTTGCATGCCGGTTGGGGATTATATCTTTTCAATTGATGAGCTAAGCAACCATCCTTTTGTTCCACTGCTTAACAGTATCTCGGTCCATTCGTTCAATTCATCAATAACAGTAACTTTGGTGCCTTCATGTATTACAAAAAGTTCAGTACCACTCCTATCAGGAGAACTTAAAACAGTAACCGAAGGACTGAAAACTATTGCTTTGTTATTATCTGTAACCAGTTTATTGCCAGACCAAAAGAAAGCAAAAGCACAAAGCCAGATCAGCAAAAAAATAGTACTAAACCAAAACGCGGTCTTTTTTGACGAATAACTTTTCGCATATAAATAAATAGAAAAGAAAACCAGGAAAATCACAAAAGCTATTATTGTAATAATTGCCCATGTATTTGAAGAAAACCTCTGTACAATATTATTATACCATCTTAAATAGAACACTTCAGGGAGTTCATCTATCTTGTCAACGATATATGTTTGTGCAAGCTCAAGGTTGTAATTAATATTTTTGTCATGTGGTGCCAGAATTTTTGCTCTTTCATAATTCAATATAGCAGGAGCAATCTTATTTGATTTGAAATAGGCATTTCCCAGGTTATAGTATATAGGAGCAGCTTCATAACCTGATTCTGTTAATTCTTCCCATGTTTGTATGGCCTTCTCATAATTACCATCCGAATATAACTGATTGCCTTTTGCAACAAGGGACTCAATATCCTGAGAGGAACCTTGAAAAAAGATTATTAAAGGCAGAATAAATATTAGCACTTTTTTTAGTTGCATGTCTGTTTAATATTTATTAAAGAAAAACAGAAATTTGAATGTTATGATTTAAAATGTTACGTGTTTCGGGTTTCGAGTTACGCGTTAAGATTAAAAGTTATATGTAATATGTTAAACGTTTCTTTGCTCTTTGCTCTCCGCTCTTTGCTCACTTCTTAATTTTCTGTTCAAGTTTACTAATTATCTTAATTGCCTTACGGTATATATCTTCAAGCGACACAGATTCACCAGCAGGAGAATACTGAGCATACTCACAGGTATCAACCAGTTCAACAAACTTGTCAACAAGCTTTTTATCCACATTTTTATCTTCAATTGACTGCCTGATATTTTCCTGTGAAAGTTCTGACACAGGGATACTTAGCTTATCACTCATATAACCCCGGAGTGCTTTCAGCACTTCTTCGAAAAACCCTTTCGCATTGTTCGATCTCATTTCCCTGCCGGCTGATTTCAACCTTTTCTTTGCCTGTTTATTCGCTCTACGATTGCGAAGGAGAATTACATTAGTATTTCTTTTTGCCCAATATCTGACTAAGACGAACACAAGCAGGAATAGTACAACTAAACCGGCATGAACAAGGAAAAACAATGTTGAGCCAAATAAAATTTTACCTTTTTCTTTTACTTTAATTGGTCCGGTTTTAATAAACCGTATATCCTTCCCAAGATAGCGTACATCTTCTTTAGTAAAACCTGATATAATATTTCCTTCTTCTCCCTCCTCTCCTTTTGACACTTTAATTAAAAACTCTTTTGAAGACAGATTCTTATATTTCCCACTACCCGGATCAAAAAAGGAGTATTTCACTGGGGCTATCCTGTAATTACCAGCATGCCTGGGAATAATCAGATACTCAAAGGTTTTTGATCCTACAGTTCCCGATACACTGGCTTTCAGGTTTGTTGTAACTTTGGGATCATAGGTCTCGAAATCGGGCGGAAAATCTACAACTGGGGCTTCGGCAAGCTTAAGATTACCAGTACCTTTCAAAGTAATTTTAAGAGTAACAGCATCATTTTCTTTAACACTAGATTTATCCATGTCAGCAATCATATTAACGGATCCTACTGTTCCGGAAAATGATGAAGGCGCACCGGCAGGCAATGGTTTAACATTAATGCTACTTTCAGGACTTGATATGAATTTTTTTGTATTTCTAACCGAATTAAAACTAAAAAAATCGTCAAAAAAACTTTGTGGTGTTCTACGCACAGTCTGTTGAACCAGACATTCAATTTCGACAGGTTCAATAACAATATTACCGCTGTGCTGCGGGAACAGCAAATATTTTTTCAATACCCCGGTTCCATAAATCTGCCCATTTAAATTTTCCCTTTCCAATGACCTGAGTTGTGGGATTTCAATTTCCTGCATATAAAACCCATTGAAATCAGGAAGATCAACTTTTTCAAACCCAGACAAGTTAACACGTGAATAAATTTTTACTGTAGCAACAAGATGTGCCCCCTGATAAACATTACTCTTGTTTAATAATACTCTTACAAACAGGTCCTCATTGTCAATATTAGCCAGACCCTGGTTATTTTGGCTCTGTGTAGCAGGAGTTTTTGTTTGTGGCTGAGTTTTTCTTTTTATAACTTCAATCTGTAGCGAATTGGTAGAATACTGTTTTTTCTTTACCACCACAGTAGCCGGAGGAATCGTAAATTTCCCCTCACTAGTTGACTGTAGAATATATGTATAAGTGTAGCTAACATTACGGGTTACTTTGCCATTAATTATCTGTGTACTTTGATTGTAAGAAGTACTGGGACCTGCAATAACATAAAAATTATCAAATTCAGGCGCACTAAATTTATCCCCTTTCGAATTAAGGGAATAGGTTAATCTGAATTGTTCACCTACAGTTACTACCCCCGGAGCCGACACAGAAAATTTAATGTCATCAGAATAACCGGGGATAACTGTTAGTATAAATAGTATGTTAGCTAAAAGATATTTCATTTTATTTTGCATTCGAGAAATTTTTGAGAGATTGCTTCGTCGCTTCGCTTCCTCGCAAAATCCTTTTTCACCCTTTATTATCTAGTTAAAACTCCGCCTCATTTACTCATTTTATCACTTCTTCATTACAAATTACCAATCTTTTTCAGTTTTAACCTTTTGCATTTTCGCTTTTGCTTTTTTTACTTTTTCCTGTATCTTTTTTTCATCATTTGCAAGAGCATTAAGCAGTCTGTTTGCATCCTCTTTTGAAATTTTTTGGGATTGTTGCTGCTGTTTTTTTTGTTTATCCTTCTGCTGATCATTCTTTTTCTGTTCCTGCTGATCTTTTTCCTGTTGATTCTGATTTTCCTTATCCTGGTCCTGTTTATCCTTGTTTTTATCCTGGTCTTTATTCTGTTTTTGATCCTGGTTTTTCTCTTGATTTTTCTGTTGTTGTTGTTTTTTCAACAAGTCCTTTGCATAAGCAAGATTATATTTTGTTTCCTGATCATCAGGATAATATCGCAATGAACTTTTGTATGCTGCAATGCTTTCTTCAATTTTTTGCGATTTCAAAAGAGAATTACCCAGATTATGGTAGGTTTTCGCCAATTCTTTATTACTCTCAACCCGGTTTGCCAATCCGCCAAATTCACCGGCAGCTTCATCGAATTTTTCCTGCTTATACAAGGCATCACCAAGATTAAAGCTAGCATCGAAAAGATCATCTTCTTTGTTTATTGCCTTCCTGTATGATACTTCAGACTCTTCAAACTTCTTTTCTTTAAAATTCCTGTTGCCTTCGCGTACATACTTTTTCCCTGACTGTCCGGTACCCGCTGCACTAAAAAGCAACAATAAAATTATGTATGCTCCAACTTTTTTCATTTTCTTATCTATTATCTCCCCGAATAATTTATATTAAACAAATTGCAACTATTCCCTTTGCTTATCTCTTCCTACTTCAATATTCTATATTCAAAATTTTGCATTCTACATTCTTTCAATGAGTTACGAGTTTCGGGTTACGAGTTACGAGTTCACGCCTCTTCGCCCTTTATTCTTCTTTCTTCACTTTTTACCTTTTTTCTTCTTCCTCCTCCTTACTAACCTACTCAACTACTCAACTTACTAAACCACTCAACTCTTCTTCTTCCTGAATCCGTCAGCTAAAGCAGACGGCAATCCAGAATATCTTTTATTTTGCCTTCTTCCTTCTTCAACCTCAAACATTCTTCAAACCTCAAACCTCATCTCTTCCTACTTACCCACTCAACTCACTCAACTACTCAACTTCAAGTACTAATTAGTTAAACAATTTAATATTTTTAAGATACTTATTTTTCCTCTCAAGAAGGATAAAATCAAATAAAATTAATATCAACGCTAATCCGATCATATATTGAAACTTTTCATCATATTCAGAATATATACGTGTTTCCAATTCCTTCTTCTCAATAGCAGATATCTGGTCAAATAACATATTCAATCCCAACCGGTTATTAGTAGCACGAATATAGCTTCCATTTCCGGCGTTTGTAATTTCCCGAAGTATTTTCTCGTTAAGCTTAGTAATGACAACGTTTCCCTGCCTGTCTTTTCTGAATGAACGCTGGTTGCCTGAATAAACCGGAATTGGTGTACCATTTAGTGTACCCACACCAATTGTATGTATTACTATTCCCTTTTCGGCAGCCTCTCTGGCTAAAGAAACGGCATTATCATCATGATCCTCACCATCAGTAATAATTATAAGCGCCTTACTTGCTTCATTATCAGGGCTAAAAGAATTAATACCCAATTCTATTGCTGAACCAATGTTAGTACCCTGTTTGGGAACAATCTGTGTATTGATAGATGAAAGGAACATTTTAGCAGATGCATAATCGCTTGTTATAGGTATCTGAACATATGCATCACCGGCAAACACTATCAACCCAATTTTATCATCAGCCAGTTTTTCAACAAGCCGTGCAATTGCCTGTTTTGCTTTTTCAAGCCTGTTTGGCTGAATATCTTCGGCAAGCATTGAATTAGAAACATCCAACGCAATTACTATTTCAATACCTTTCCTTTTAATCTCTTCAATCTTTGAACCAAACTGCGGTCTTGCCATTCCAAGAATAATAAATACCAAAGCAAACAGGACAAAAAGGAATTTCACAACAGGACGGTTTACTGATAAAAATGGCATAAGCTGTTTTAAAATATCCGGATCACCAAATCGTTTCAAGGATCTCTTTCTGATCTTCCTGCTAATAATAAATACCACTAACAATACCGGTATCAGTATCAGTAAATAAATGAATTCTATATTTTCAAAACGAAACATATTATGTTGAAAATTTGTAAAGTTATATATACTAATTTAAGGTTCTTCAGGATAATACGTAATTATCCTGGAGTATTGGAATACTGGAATATTGGAATGTTGGAATACTGGGGAATCAAGTATCCCATAATTCCATTGTCCATTCTTCCATACTTCTATTCCTTCTTTTTTTCTTCCCAATCTTCCACTATTCCATTTTTCCATCATTCCATTTTCCAAATGAATCTTATTTATGGCAAACTTCTGAGCAATGTATTACGCACCAGTACTTCGATAAATAGTAATACACCTGCTATAATTACAAAAAGGAGGTATTCCTCACTTTTTTTCCTAAACTCTTTTACATCTATTTTTGACTTTTCCAATTTATCAATTTCCTGGTAAATTTGTTTGAGCTGATTATTATCTGTCGCTCTGAAATACTTACCATCAGTTATTTCAGCAATATCCGTCAAAACTTCCTCATCGATCTCAACTTTCATATTCCGGTATTGCCTGCCATATGGAGTTTGTACAGGGTAAGGTGCCATTCCCCTTGATCCGACTCCTATTGTATAAACCCGGATATTGAATGACTGTGCAATTTCTGCGGCAGTAACAGGAGCAATTTCCCCCATATTATTCACGCCGTCAGTCATAAGAATTATCACCTTGCTTTTAGCTTTGCTGTCTTTCAACCTGTTTATTGCGGTTGCCAATCCCATTCCAATAGCTGTTCCATCCTCAATCATTCCTGTCTGGATATCACGCATCATGTTAATAACAACAGCATGATCGGTAGTCAATGGACACTGGGTAAAACTTTCACCGCTAAATACGACTAACCCTATTCTGTCATCACTACGGCCGGAAATAAATTCCGTTGCAAGTTCTTTCGATGCCTCGAGGCGGTCTGGCTTAAAATCCCTGGCAAGCATACTACTTGATATATCCAGTGACATAACAATATCAATCCCTTCAGTAGAAATATCTTCCCACTTATCAACCGACTGTGGTCTTGCCAGAGCGATGATAAGTAAAGCAACTGCCAGAATTCTGAATCCGAAAATAATATGCTGCAGATAATGCTTATAAGTATGTGGTGTATTTAAAAAACCATCCAAAGCAGATATTTTCATACCTGCCCGGTTGGTTTTATTTTTCAGCACATACCAGACAATTGCCGGGATAAGCAGAAAAAGCAGGTAAAGAACCCCGGGATTTAAAAATGATATTTTGCTTATTCCCAACATGTAGATAATCTGTTTTTCATTATTTTATTCCACTATTCCTTTCTTCCACTCTTCGACCCTTAGACTTTTCGATTCTTCGACTTCTTCACTCTTCAACACAGTTTTTTCTTTTTGATCATCCAGTTCTTTTTGCCATGTTTGTTTTGTTTCATTAACAAAAACATATGCATTAAGCAAAGCTGTTTCATTTTCATCAGGCAATGGTTTTGCCTTTGCAAATTTCACCATATCAGCTGAAAACAGAAGCATCTTTAGCTGCTCAAACTGCGTATTATTATTAAATCCACTCCTTATTAATGCCTCAATTATTTCATTACTGGTTTGTTCCATAGCAGGTGTTTGATATCTTCTTTCGATATACTTCCTGATAATGCAGGTTAATTCAGAATGATACTGCTTTATTTTTCCTTTCTGCCATAACTTTTTCTCTTTCAGCTTGTCTAGTTCCCTTTGAGCAATAACATGAGGAGGCTCCTCAGGCTTTTTAATTTTAAATAACGGCTCCTGCTTTTTTCTCTTTTTAATGTAATAAACAACGATAAATACTAATAGTCCAATCAATACAGCTCCAATTATCCAGGGAAGGATTTCAGACAGAGTAATTGGCATTTTGTCCGGTAATTTTATATCAAAAATTACTTTACTTGAATCAGAAGGAGCAATATCAACTCTTGAGACATGCAGAAAAATAGGCTGTGTTGCCAGGTTAGCTGTAATGCTGTCTATGTTATAATGAAAAATGAATGGTGGAATATGGTGATAACCACTATCGAAACAGGTTATTTTATATTTCCTTGTTATTTTAAGCCGTCTATTATCAAGGTGCAATGTATCAGGGGGAGTACGGTTAATTATTTCAATACTCCTTGTAATTGTATCTGCAAACTCAGGGAACAAAATATTTATGCTGTCAGGCTGATTTATTTTTAATGAGAGGTTTGTCTGATCGCCGATAAGCAGACTAGTTGAATCGATTCTTGCTTCTACCTCTACATTCTGCGCATATAAGCAACCTCCGGATAAAAGGAATAAGATCCCGGAAAGGGATAATATTAATAATAAGATTGTACTATATGTTTTATACTTTTTCAACATAAATTGTTCTTCAGGATAATGTATCTATATTAAATGTTACACGATAAATACTATTTGTTACATGTTATATTTTATACGTTAAATGTTATATGTTAAATATATGCACAGAACTCTTTGCTCTTTGCTCTCTGCTCTTAGCACTACCTCATCGCAGTTTAAACAATTTTATTAAAGGTTTAACATAGTCTTCATCAGTGGATATCATAGTTGTATCGACACCACATTTTGAGAATACTTCCAATGCTTTTTGATGTTTTTTATCCCACCAGTCGGCATACATATCTCTGATTCTTTTATTTGAAGTATCAATTATTTTTTCATACCCCGATTCAGCATCAATAAGTTTCAGCATACCAACATCGGGAATTCCGGTTTCCCGTTTATCATAAATTTCCAAAGCAGCAACATCATGTTTATTACTGGCAATTCTCAAAGGTTTCTCAAAATCAGGAGCAATAAAATCTGAAAGGATAAAAGCAGTACACCTCTTTTTAATCACATTTGTAAGATAGCGGAGAGGTTCAGAAAGGTCAGTATTTTTATTTTTCGGTTGAAAATTAATCAACTCTCTTATCACGTGCAAGATATGCTTGCGTCCCTTTTGTGGCGAAATATATTTCTCAACTTTATTCGTAAAAAATATTACACCTATTTTGTCGTTATTATGTATTGCCGAGAACGCAAGTACGGCAGCTATCTCTGTTATCATATTTTTTTTCAACATCGACCGGCTTCCAAATTCTCTTGAACCACTAGCATCGATAAGAAGCATAACTGTAAGCTCTCTTTCCTCCTCAAATATTTTTATATAAGGATGGTTAAAACGAGCAGTTACGTTCCAGTCGATACTTCTTATATCATCCCCATACTGATATTCCCGAACTTCGCTGAACGCCATTCCTCTTCCTTTAAAAGCACTATGGTATTCACCGGCAAATATCTGCCTGGATAATCCCCTGGTCTTTATTTCTATTTTTCTTACTCTTTTTAATAGTTCAGTCGTTTCCACAAATTGTCTAATTTAATGTGTTACGGGTTACGTGTTACGAGTTAAGCTATTCACATTTTTCTTAACTTCATCATTCTATATTCAAAATTCAGTATTCATTATTCTCTTCTTTTTTCTTCTTCCTCTTCTTCTTTCTTCAACTCATTTCT
>JADFUQ010000312.1 GCA_015222065.1 Bacteroidota bacterium | reverse complement strand
TTGAGGTTTTCTATTCCCGATTTGACAGTATTTCATGGACTCCTCCCGTTAATGCATCCAGGATAGTTGGTGGTTCAGTGGATCCAAGGATAGCAACTGACAGCAATAACAATCCCAGAGTTGTATGGGAGGAAAGAAAGGGGGGATATTCAGTATATTACACCTACTTTGATGGGACAGACTGGGTGAATGCTATCAAGGTAGACTCATTTAATGCTATAACTCCAGACATTACAATAGATAAAGAAAATAAGTCGTATATTGCCTGGGTGAAGACTGATTTAGAAGAAATATTTAATGCTATATATATAGATTCAACCCAAATATCTCCTCCTGAGAATGCTTCAAATACCGATTCCTTTTCTGCCAGACCTTCAATAGTAACAAATTCTGAATATGTTCATCTTGTCTGGCTTGACTTTCTTGAAGCTACCAGTGGGCATTCTGAGATTTTCCATTCCCGTGAGGAACTTTCAGGAATAGATGAAAAAGAGAACAATAATATTAATTTTTCTCTTCCCTCCATTATTATCAAAAAACTCTCCTTTTGTTTTTCACTACCCGAACCTTCTTCAGTTTATGTTTTTTTATATGATGTGGCAGGAAAGAAGGTAAAGGAGACGCCGTTAGGTTTTAAGGATAAAGGTAACCATAACTACAGTTTATCCCTTAATTTGCCTTCAGGGATATATTTTGCCGTCCTGACCACAGATACCAAGATCTACAGAGGCAAGTTTATTCTGTTAAACCACAAAAAGGGAGGTATGTGATGAGATGTAATCTCGTTATTATAGCCCTGTTTCCTGGATTAGTAGTAGTAGCCCAGACAGTGAATCATAATGCAGTGCTTATTACAGGTGATACACCAGAGGGTGTAGCAGAAAAAATACAGAATGCATTGGAAAGCGGAGATACACTTTACGATAGTTTGGGTTTATGGGGATTTCAGGAAGCAAGGCAGGAGAGTGTTCGTCATTCATACAATGAATTCTGGAACGACACCTACCTGATGTGGGAATTCCTGTATGCTAAAGAATGGCCGGATGAGGATATACACTTCAGCCTACAGCTTGGGAAACTATTTTTGCAAAAAATTTCATTGGACAAGAAGGTATTTATGAAAGCAATTAGAGTAACGAAACTTGTTTCGCGTTCCAAAAACAAACGCAGAGCAAGCTCTGCCACTCCAAATTAAGAAGATGAGTCATTTTTGTAAAAAATTCATTTGACAAAAAGATATTTTTGATTATAATAGTAGATAAGTTAAGTTCAAAAAACAGAAGGGGGATATGAGAGAATATAATATTTCCTTAGTCAATCGTTTGTGGATATCGAAAACGGGTAAACTGTCAGCCTTCTTTATTCTTCTTTTTCCGGTATTCTTATTTGCATGGACTACACCTCTGAATATTTCAAACACGGATGGTTTGAGCACTTATCCTGCAATGTGTCAGGATAAGTGGGGATGGTTGCATGTGGTATGGATGGATAATACTCCAGGTAATTATGACATTTATTACACATACTACAATGGAACAACCTGG
>JADFUQ010000311.1 GCA_015222065.1 Bacteroidota bacterium | reverse complement strand
TTACTTTTATCTCTTTACTTATCTTTTTACTTTTATCTTTTTACTTTTATCTTTTTATCTTGTATCCATTCCATAAATACAATAAAAAATTACTTATTATGGATGTAAAAGAATTCAGAAAACATGCTCATGAATTTGCCGACTGGATGGCTGATTACCTGGAAAAAGTTGACGCTTATCCTGTAAAATCCAATGTTCTACCGGGAGATATTTACAATAATCTTCCTGGTAAACCACCACAGGCAGGTGAATCTATGTACGAAATAATGAAGGATTTTGAGCAAATTGTTATGCCCGGAATTACTCATTGGCAAAGTCCCAATTTTTTTGCCTATTTCCCTGCAAATTCAAGCTATCCGTCAGTGTTGGCAGAAATGTTAACTGCAACAATCGGTGCTCAATGTATGATTTGGGAAACATCACCTGCTGCGGCAGAGCTTGAGGAAAGAGTAATGAACTGGCTCAAAGAAATGATCGGGCTGCCAGCATTTTTTGAAGGTGTTATTCAGGATACTGCCTCTGCCTCAACACTGGCAGCCCTGCTTACTGCCCGGGAAAAAACAACCCGCTACAGGGTAAATAAAGCCGGTTTAAGAAAAGAAAACAGATTGAGGGTATATTGCTCCACCGAAGCCCATTCGTCAATTGAGAAGGCAGTAAAAATTGCCGGACTTGGAAAAGAAAACCTTGTTAAAGTAGAGACTGATGATAAATTAAGAATTGATCAGGAAAAATTGGAACTGTCTGTTATGAATGATCTTAAAAAAGGGTATCACCCGATGTGTGTTGTGGCCACCATTGGAACAACAGGCACAACTGCTATTGACCCCATGAAAGAGGTAAGTCGGATATGTAAAGCACATAATCTCTGGCTTCATGTTGATGCTGCACTTGCAGGAACAGCTTTGTTACTTCCTGAATTCCGGTGGATGATTGACGGTATTGAACAGGCAGACAGTTTTGTTTTTAACCCGCATAAATGGATGTTTACCAATTTCGACTGTTCAGCCTATTTCGTTAAAGAGAAAGAAACACTACTGAAAACATTTGAAATACTTCCTGAATATTTGAAAACAAAAACCAGGGGTAAAGTAAATGATTACCGCGACTGGGGGGTCCCTCTCGGACGAAGATTCAGGGGGCTGAAATTATGGTTCGTTATCCGGAGTTTCGGCGTAAAAGGATTACAGGAAAAAATCCGGTTTCATGTTTCTTTGGCTCAATGGCTGAAAAAGAGTATTGAAGAAGAAAGATTTTTTGAATTGATGGCACCGGTTACATTAAATACGGTCTGTTTTAGATTTAATCCCAATAATACCATTAAATCACAAGATCTGAATAATTTAAATGAAACGCTTCTCAACAAACTTAACAAATCGGGGAAATTGTACCTTACCCATACAAAAATTAAAGGTAATTTTGTCATCAGAATGGTTGTTTCGCAAACATATGTAACCGAAAAACATGTTAAAAATGCCTGGGAAAGGATAAAAAAGACAGCTCAGGAAACTTCTATTTAATTTTAAATGGAACTTGAGTTAATTAATAAAAAAGGTTCATCCGGAAAATGAATAGGTGTCAGATGAAAGATATAGAAGAGTGGAATGATGGAATGGTGGAATATTGGAAGGATGGAAGAGTGAAGAAGTCGAAGAGTTTAAAAGTTTAGAATTCGAAGAGTGGAATAATGGAAATATGGAAGAGTGGAATAGAGGAACAAAATAGCACAAAAAGAAAATGAATGAGAGTAATTGGGATGATACATTCTAACAACTTAAAAAGGATTAATGGTGAATTCCTACGTTTAAACTTATGTTACATTATTCCATTATTCCAACATTCCAGTTTTCCAATGTTCCAGAATAACTACGCATTATCCTGAAGAACTATAAATAACATACTATGGAAAGTTTTAATTTACCGGCTCTGGAAAATATATACCGTGAAAATGCAAATCCCGAAAATGCTTTTTTCATGAAAAAGTATATGAAGGATAAATTCAGCTTCCTGGGTATAAAGTCGCCTGAACGTAGGGCTATAACAAGTTCTTTTTTTAAAAACTATAACCGGCCGGATGTAAATAACATTGAAAATATTGTTAGGAAATTGTGGGATATGGATGAACGAGAATTTCAGTATTTTGCAATGGAACTAATTGGAAAAGAGCTGAAAAAAATGGCTCAGAATGATATTCATCTTTTTGAATATCTTGTCATTAACAAATCCTGGTGGGATACTGTTGATTTTATTGCTGCTAATCTTGTTGGCAAACACTTGTTTAACTTTCCCGGATTGATCGAACAAATGAACAAAAAATGGATCTCGTCTGAAAATATATGGCTTAACAGGACCGCCCTGTTGTTTCAACTTATGTATAAAAATGATCTTGATACAAAATTGCTTGAACAAAACATACTTAAATGCCATGATTCAAAAGAATTTTTTATCCGTAAGGCAATAGGATGGGTGTTACGGGAATATTCAAAAACAAATCCTGTCTGGGTATCGGAATTTGTTGATTCAACTACTCTCTCCCCTTTAAGCAAAAGAGAGGCACTAAAGTGGATAAACAGGATTAAACATTAATAAAAGTTTCAATTAAATCGCGAAATGTACCTATAATGAAAAAAATAGTCGATTATATCTTTTCTTACAAACTGATGGCAATTATACTTGTCCTGATTGCCGTTTCAGCAGGAATGGCAACTTTTATTGAAAATGATTTCGGATCACATGTAGCCAGGGAAAAAGTATATGCAGCACGTTGGTTCGAACTGCTTTTGTTGATTTTTGCTCTTAATCTTACCGGGATAATATTTCGTTACAAATCCTGGAAAAAAGGCAAACTTACTGTTTTTGTTTTTCATATTGCATTCCTGATAATACTGCTGGGTGCTGCAATAACCCGATATCTGGGTTTTGAAGGAATAATGCATATCCGGGAAGGTGAAACAAACAATATAATAATCTCAGAGGGTACACCAATAATACTTCCTTTTGAGTTAAAATTATCAGATTTTGTACTTGACAGATACCCCGGATCAATGAGTCCTTCATCCTATGCCAGCGAAGTAATTCTTTTCGATCACAAGGAAAATATAACTATCCCATTCAGGATATATATGAACCATATTCTAAAATACAATGGATACCGGTTTTATCAGTCATCTTACGATAATGACGAAAAAGGAACTATTTTATCTGTGAATCACGACGGCCCTGGCATTTTTATTACTTATACCGGTTATTTTCTGCTTTCCCTTGGTATGTTTTTATCTCTCTTCAATAAAAAAAGTCGTTTTTATCTTATGTCAAATAAAAAGGTAAAAAAAACAATATCCGGCGTTTTGAAAAATTCCATCCCTGTAATAATGCTATTATTTTTCTCTGCCAGTAATTTTGCCCGTGGACAGGATGTTAATATCGGGGAAAATCAAACAATATCAAAAAACCATGCAAATCAATTCGGATCCCTTCTTATTCAGGATAAAGGAGGAAGAATCAAGCCAATTAATACATTTACATCTGATATCCTGAGAAAACTCACAGGTAAGGAAAAGATTTACGGACTGGATCCTAATCAGGTTTATTTGGGGATGTTATCAAATCCATTTTTCTGGCAGGGAGTCCCGTTAATAAAAGTTTCTAATCCTGAAATATCAAAAATTCTGGGAATATCGGGAAATATTGCTGCATACCGCGATTTTATTGATAAAAACAAAGGTGGTATCTACAAGCTTACTCCATATGTAGATGTAGCTTCTAAGAAACGACCGGCAGATAAAACCAGGTTTGATAAAGATATTATCTCTGTTGATGAAAGGGTGAATATCTCATATATGATTTATACTAACCGTTTTCTTAAAATTTTTCCCGGTACCGAAGATGAAAATTTTAAATGGTTTACTCCATTGGAAGTACCTGCTTATATTCCCCGACGGGATTCTGTTTTTGTGAAAAATATTTTCAGTTTTTATATTCAGTCCTTGCGTAATACCATCCCTAATGATAATGCTGGATACAAAAATGATATACTGACAACAATTAAAAATTATCAGAAGCAAAGTGCCGGACATCTTTATCCGGGAAAAACTAAAATTTCACTGGAGATCTTGTATTATAAACTCGACTTGTTTAAACGTCTTTTTCCGTTTTATCTGTTCTTGGGGCTTTTACTACTTATTATCATGGTTTTAAAAATTCTCTATACAAGCCTTAAAACCGGTTTAATAACAAAAGTCATAATTGGTTTGCTGATATTGTGTTTTATCGGGCATACTTCAGGATTGGCACTCCGCTGGTATATTTCAGGTCATGCCCCATGGAGCAACGGATTTGAATCCATGATCTATATAGCATGGGTTACCATGCTGGCAGGCTTTATTTTCGCCAGAAAAATACCTATCATTTTTTCCGGTACTTCAGTTCTTGCAGCACTTGCTCTATTTGTTGCGCATCTTAGCTGGATGAATCCTGAAATCACAAATCTTGTTCCTGTTTTGAAATCGTACTGGCTAACATTTCATGTCTCTTTGATCACTGCCAGTTATGGCTTTCTGGCTCTTGCTGCAATACTTGGTTTTCTGAACCTTTTATTATACCTGCTTCAAACAGAAAAAAAACACAATGCAATAGAAAACAAGATTACTGAACTTACCTCGATTACTGAACAAACCATGATTGTTGGTGTTTATTTGCTCACAATAGGGACAGTGCTTGGTGCTATATGGGCAAATGAATCATGGGGACGATACTGGGGTTGGGACCCTAAAGAAACCTGGACCTTGATTTCTATTATTGTTTACACATTCATCCTTCATATGAGATTTGTCCCCGGATTAAAAAAAACTTTTGCATTTAATCTTGCTTCATTGCTTGGATTTAGCTCAATTCTTATGACATATTTCGGCGTAAATTATTACCTCAGCGGACTTCATTCCTACGCAGGGGGTGATCCTGTTCCAATTCCCCCTCTTGTTTATTATATCCTGGCTTTTATTTTTATTCTTGCTGTTCTTGCTTATTATAATCAAAGGAAATATGAAGTTAGCAGTTAATACTGTAATTACTTGTTTTAACCTCTTAGTATTTAAATTTCATTGATATAGTTTTCTTTTTCTTATTTTTGCATCCTAACAAACATAATGATATATCGCGCTAACCAAAGAGTTTGAACAATCAGGAAACTGGCTTTTTAAAAATAATAAAATGAGAAAATTCAATTATGCTGCTGTATCAGGACTTTTGCTAATAATTTTCAGCATGACCTATTTACCAAATAAACTCGAAAAGATATCAGCGTCATGTTTCGATCAAATGACTATAAAAAGTAAAATCACAGCAAAAGAAAAATTCCATTCCATTAACCACGACCTTATTAACAGGGAGGTGGAAGATCTTAGTTATGACGTTGATGAGCTTAACCGGCAATTGAACAATTCTATTGTAAAATCGAATGAAACCAATGAGGCAATGAGCAATCTGCTTGTAAAAGCCCAGGGTCAAACACAATTATTGGATTCTGTCAGGATGATGTATGATAATGAAATAATTGTTCATGAGAAAATGGTTGATTCTCTTAATTCGTTATTTCGTGAGAGTTCAAATTTGCTTATCGGTAAGATGAAAACTTTTAATAAAAGTAACCTGGACCTTAAGCTTATACAATCAGAAACCAAATATCAAAGCACGTTTATACTTTCGCAAATAATATTGCTTATTTTATATCTCCTGTTTTTTTTATTTTGCATTATAAATGGTATTGTTTTATTTTACAAAGGATTGAAGCAAATAAAGAATTCTAATAACAATTATAAAGAGGAATTTATTAAAATTTGAATTTCAATAAACTATTTTGATAATTAGCCCTTCGTATACAACTTCTTTTTATACATTTACTGGTTGTTTATATTTTTATAGAAAAAAATTAATTTTTTTTGAGATATGGTTAATATAAAAAAAACAAATGGGGTAATTGGTATTCTTACCGGGGGGGGTGATGTTCCCGGATTAAACCCTGCAATTCGTGCAATTACAATCCGTGCTAACCGCGAAGGATATAAAGTGATTGGTTTACGAAGAGGATGGAGGGGAATAATTGAGCTGGTACGCGACAAAAAAGCAAATAATAAGAATTCTTACATGATTCTTACCGATGACATTGTTAATAAAGCAGGCAGAACCGGTGGCACGTTTCTTCATACATCCCGTACCCGCCCAAGTCATTTAAAAAAGGATGAGGTACCTGATCATTTAACAGATACATATAATAAGGAAATAAATGATCTTACTCCTGAAGTAATAAAAAATCTTGAGTGGCTTGGGATTGATTACCTGATACCCATTGGCGGAGATGATACTTTAAGTTATGCAGTGCGGCTATACCAGGAAGGCATTAAGATTGTCGCCATGCCGAAAACTATGGATAATGACGTCCCCGGAACCGATTATTGTATAGGGTTCAGTACTTGTGTGACCAGAACTATTCAAATGACTAACAGCCTGCGGACCACTGCCGGGTCTCATGAACGGTTTTTAGTATTGGAAGTGTTTGGCAGATATGCAGGTTTTACCGCTATGTTACCAACTATGGCAGGCGCTGCCAACCGTTGTGTAATTCCGGAATATAAATTTGATATCAATAACCTCACAAAACTTCTTGTTGAAGACCGCAATCATAATCCAAGTAAATATGCTGTTGTTCTGGTTTCAGAAGGAGCAATGTTTGAAGGAGGGGAAATGATTTTCGAAAATGGTGAAAAAGATGCTTTCGGACATGCCAAACTTGGTGGTATCGGCGATCTTGTTTCAGTAGAGCTTAAAAATCTTTCTGCAAAATACAACAAAGGTAAGGCCATTAGCACTATTACCCAGAAACTCGGTTATATGGTACGTGGTGGTGATCCTGATGCTTTTGATTCTATTGTCCCAATGGCTTACGGCAATCTGGCGTTCGATCTGATCCTGAAAAACATTCACGGTCGTCTTGTAGTTCTTAAAAACGGAAGATATGACAATGTTCCTATTGATTTTGTTACAAGCACACAAAAAATTGTGAATGTTAATACCTTTTACAATATAAAAAGGCTTCGTCCATATTATCATAGCTTTGAAATGAAGCCGTTCTTTATAATGACGTCTGATACGTAACCGGACTATAATTAGTATGGTTTTTTAGGATAATACTTAGTTATTTTGGAATACTGGAATTATGGAATACTGGAGAATCCAGCATCCCATTACCCATTGTTCCAAAGAGTTATACGTTATATGTTAAAAGTCATAAGTTAACTATGGTTTCATGGAATCCTTTGTTCTCCATTCTGCATCACATTCTTCACTCTTCCCATTCTTCCATTCTTCCATCATTCCACTATTCCATCATTCCGCCGTTTCCCATTCTGTTATTTCTTTCCATGAATCATCTTCATTGAGAAATCCAATGAACATAATTACAGCCTTTTCATAAGTTATATTCGTTTCTACACTCCTGAAATAACCCGAATCATCTCTGTATTCAACAATGTAGCCCTCTTCTCCTATAGCAGTTTGCACAAATGAATCTCCTTTACTGAGTATTGCAAAGTTATTGTCTTCATCAAGGCTTTTCAATGCCATGGTTACTGAAATAGAATTAATTTTTTTCACCGTTTCCCCGTTTGCCATTTCAAATTTATAATCCACTTCAGTATCTCCATACGCTTCTGTTATTTCATCTGTCATTTCTTCAGTTTTTTCTACTATTTCTTTTGCTATTTCCTCATAGTTTTCTGCCATTTTTTTTGCTGCTTTTTCATATTCTTTTGAGATATTTTCATAATCTCCAAACCTTTTTCCCAAATTATTCAATTTCTTTCGGGTACCAAAGCCAATAATTGCAAATAACAAAACTAAAGCCCCTAAAACTAATGCAATTATTTTTGACGTTTCCTCTTTTGCCTTCAGTGTTTGGTTAAGTGCATGGTATAGCATCCATAACCCATAAAGGTTTACTATCAGTCCAATTATACCCCCAAGTGCCGGACTTATACCATTAAAGACATTCAAAAAAGCATTAATAGGTGCAAGAACCATCATCGCAGCTACTACTCTTACATTTGCTTCATAATCATTTGATCCATTACAAATAGCAGAAATAATTAAAACAATAACTCCTCCTAAAAACAGACCAATAAGGGCACCTATAATTGAACCTATAAAAGCCATTATGCCAACAGCTCCGCCAAATAAACCCCCAAACCCTAATCCGCCAGATATATTAAGTAAACTCCATAATAAAGCAAAAACACCGGCGATAAACCCATAAATAACTGCTTTAATTACCGGTTCGCCAAAGCCACCAGTAGTACTTAGTGTAGTAAAATGCTCTTTGGGATTCAAAATAGCGCTTTTTGAATCCTCAATAAATTTCTGTAAACTAAATTTTTCGTTGCTCATAGTTAAAAATTTTTTTGTTTTGATTAATAAATGGTATTATAGAGCTAAATTAAGAATTAAGCAGAATTTGTTCCTGTCTAAATTGTTATCAAGATAATAAAAAATAGTAATCTACTCATAGTTCTGATGTTCTTTTTTTTCATTTGCTCTTTTTCATTATTTTTGAAACTCGCCAAAATCAAGGAACTTATGAAACTTTTCTCTCCTGTTTTGGGCATGTAATATATCTTTCTAGAATCTAATATTTTTTCTATGCGTGTTGTAATACAAAGAGTTAAATGTGCTACCGTTGAAATCCGGAACAAAATCCATTCTTCTGTCGGACAAGGATTGCTTGTTTTTCTTGGTATTGAAAATGATGATGGTGAAGAGGATATTAACTGGCTTTGCAAAAAAATTATCCAGTTAAGGATATTCGATGATAAAGATGGTGTAATGAATTTATCTGTTGCTGATGTTAATGACGAGATACTTGTCATCAGTCAGTTTACGCTTCATGCAAAAACAAAAAAGGGAAACAGGCCATCTTATATTAAAGCAGCCAGACCGGATGTTGCTATTCCTTTATATGAGAAATTTGTAGAAAAACTTGGCTTTTACCTGGAGAAGAAAATAAAAACAGGTGAATTCGGGGCGTTGATGCAGGTCTCACTGGTCAATAATGGTCCTGTAACTATTATTATCGACTCAAAAAATAAAGATATTTAAGAAGTTATAAGTGACTAAAGTTGGGAAGAGAAGAAGTTTAATGTGTTTAAAATTAAGAGTGACTAAAGTGAATTAAAGTTAAGGGGCTAAAGTTATTAAAGATGAATAAATGGTGAATCTACCGAAAAAACAGGTACATAAGCAGCCGGAAAATATTGCGAGAAGAACTGCATTATTTGTTGCAACTTTTGCCGCGTTTCTCACTCCTTTTATGGGATCGGCATTAAATGTTGCTCTACCGTCAATTGGAAAAGATTTTAATGCTGACGCTATTTCAATTAACTGGATTGCAAGTGCATATATCCTTACTACAGCAATTTTTCTCCTTCCTTTCGGGCGTATTGGTGATATCATCGGTCGAAAAAAAATTTTTACATACGGCATCATTTGCTTTACCATTTCCTCATTGGCTTGCGGTATTTCTGTCAATACCGGTTTATTAATTACATTCAGGGTATTACAAGGAATGGGCAGTGCAATGATATTTGGCACTGCTGTAGCCATTCTGACATCTGTATATCCTCCCGGAGAGCGGGGAAAGGCACTGGGGATAAATGTTGCTTCAGTATATACAGGTCTTTCTGCCGGTCCCACAATAGGTGGTCTTCTTACCCAGTATTTTTCATGGCGCAGTATCTTTCTTATCATGGTACCTCTTGGACTTATTACCCTGTGGATAACAATAAACCGGTTAAAAGGTGAATGGTCGGATGCCAAAGGAGAAAAGTTTGATGTCCGTGGAATGATTTTATACGGACTTGGTTTATGCTCAATTATGTACGGCTTTTCAAAGTTTCCCGGATGGACCGGATATGTTTTTATTTCAGCAGGATTATTAATTGTTTTGTTATTTGGCTGGTACGAATTTCGTACTGAAGACCCATTATTTGAAATGAGACTATTAAGCAGAAGCCGGGTTTTTGCTTACTCCAATCTTTCAGCTCTGATTCATTATAGTGCTACATTTGGTGTCGGTTTTATGCTGAGTCTCTATTTACAGTATATCAAAGGATTGCAGCCACGTGAAGCAGGTTTTATACTAGTTGCCCAGCCATTGATTATGGCTGTTTTCTCGCCTCTTACCGGTAAACTCTCTGACAAAATACAACCCAGAATTCTTGCATCTGCCGGAATGACTGCCTCTGCTTTTGGTTTGTTTATGCTTACGTTTATTAATAAAAATACATCTGTTACAGTTCTTTTGTTAATCCTTGTTTTACTGGGTATGGGTTATGCCCTTTTTTCCTCTCCGAACACCAACGCTATTATGAGCTCTGTAGAACGAAAATATTATGGTATTGCATCCGGATCAGTTGGCACTATGCGAATGGTAGGACAGATGTTCAGCATGGGTATAGCCATGATGCTGTTTTCATTGTTCCTGGGGAGAGTTGAAATCAATCCGGATCATTTTGATGATTTTATGCAGGCAATGAAAATTTCATTTCTAATATTCACCTTTCTTTGCACAGGTGGAATTTTTGCTTCCCTGGCACGTGGAAAGATGGTAAACATTTGATTATGAATCTATAATAAATTAATTTCCCTATGAAAAATGAATTATACTCCATTGGTAATTTGAAAACCTTGTTCGGACTTATTGATCTTACAAGTCTTAATTCAACAGATACAGAAGAAAAAATAATGATTATGTGCCTGAAAGTGAATGGATTCAATAAACAGTATCCCGACATTCCCAATGTTGCGGCAATTTGTATTTATCCTTCATTGGTTAATATTGTTCGAAAAAACCTTAAAGCTCCCGGGGTAAAAATTGCATCAGTTTCAGCAGGTTTTCCATCATCACAAACTTTTACCGAAATTAAGAAAACAGAAACAATGATGGCACTGGAAGCCGGAGCTGATGAGATAGATATCGTTATCTCCCTTGGTAAGTTTTTGTCTGGTAAAGAAAAAGAAGTCTCTTCTGAAATTTATCAGATCAAAAAAATAATGGGTAATCATCCCCTGAAAGTTATACTTGAAACAGGCGCCCTTAACCCCCATCAAATAAGTAAAGCGTCTATCCTTGCCATGGAATCGGGAGCCGACTTCATTAAAACTTCTACAGGCAAACTGCAACCGGCTGCAACCACAGAAGCATTCAGGATCATGGCAGAATCAATCCGCGACTTTACAATAAAAACCGGAAGGAAGACAGGTATCAAACCTGCCGGTGGAATCTCCACAGGAGAACAAGCTGTTAAATATCTTGAAATTATAAAAAAGGTTCTGGGTGAAAATTGGATCACACCGGATCTTTTTCGTATTGGGGCAAGTAAGTTGGTAAATAACCTGCTTAAGGAAATATCACAATTGGAAAATCCGGAAAAAGAGGTAGTTCCCTATTTTTGATTTTAAAAGCTTAAAAAAATGATCCCTAATTTCTTTATCTTTGTTTCGTGTTTTTATAATAAGGGGGTATATGGGAAACAACACAGACAACAAACAGCAACAGGATACTACACGAATTCAGCCACTTGTTGATACTATCCCAACAATCATAAATCAGGATACAACAGCAGTTCTCATTCAGGACACTGTAATTTCTGAAGATACTATCTCCGGATCTGATATTAAAGAATACTCCATTCAGGATGCTCTGCAAATTTTTGAGAGAGAACAACAACATCAGGAAAAATTCGATTCTTTACATAAAACCTCCTTAATAAAATCTGAGCCAAAAAGTATCATTCCGGAAAAAATCATATCTGTATTTCAGCCCGATTCATCAGATATTATTATTACAATAGGTGAAAACCAAGGTATCAAACCCCTGTTCTTTAAAAACATGTGGGAACACAGTAATAAAATGGTTTCCCGGAAAGATCATTTGTTTATTACATCAGAAAAACCAACTTATAATAAATCAACCCGGGTCGGAACTGAGATTCCCGATAAAAACCAGGATAATTACCATTCCAGGGAAAAAATTTCTACCCTTTGGAATGATTGGGTTCTGGGGATAATAATCATCTCTTTTATACTCCTTGTATGGATCAAATTACTTTACAATAAGGTGTTATCCGCCACTGTTAATTCCATTTTCAACTACCAGATTTCTCATAATCTCTTTCTCGATAAAAGCAGCTTTACACAAAAGGCTTTCCTGATCATGGATTTTGGTTTTTTTTTAAATGCCGGTCTTTTTATTTACCTGTCAGCCAAACATTTTAACTTAACACTTATCCATCCTGAGGGGATTATAGCATTCCTGTTATTTACCGGTTTCGTATTTGCTATTTATCTGGTACGATATATTGCCAATAAAATAGTCGGATACGTATCTCTCACCCAAAAAGTATTTGCAGAATATTTGCAGAATATTTTTATTCATACAAGAGTAACCGGACTTGTGTTATTGCCATTTATAATAGCTATTCCTTATGCTGACTACCGAATAACACCTGTTGCCATTTTCGTGGGTGCCGGTATAATAATTTTAGCTTATATTTTTAGAATTATCAGGGGAATTAAAATATTTACTTTAAGAAAAGTTTCTCTATTATATTTGTTTTTGTACCTTTGCGTGCTCGAATTCATACCGATTCTGGTTTTCTTTAAATACCTTAGAATTTTTTAAAAAGCTTGATTATAATATAATAACGAGAATATAAAAACTTGGCGTTTTGAAAATAAAAAGGATTTTAGTGTCGCAGCCCGAGCCTGAGAATGGGAAATCACCTTATTATGACCTGGCAAAGAAAAACAACCTTAAAATTGATTTTCGTTCCTTCATTCATGTAGAATCAGTTCATGCAAAAGAGTTTCGAAAAACTCGTATTGATATATCCGATTTTACAGCTGTAATTTTTACCAGCAGGATAGCTATTGATCATTTTTTCAGAATTTGTGATGAAATGAGAGTTGTTATATCTGATTCAATGAAATATTTTTGTACTTCAGAATCAACGGCTTATTACCTTCAAAAATATATTGTTTACAGAAAAAGAAAGGTTTTTTTCGGTAAACACCGTCTTACTGAATTAATGGATGTGATCAATAAACACAAGGATGGAAATTTTTTCATTCCTGTATCTGACCATCACAAAAAAGATATTTCAAAAGTTCTTGATAATAACAAGATCAAATATACCAAAGCTATACTCTATCGAACTGTTTGCAGTAATTTGTCAGATCTTAGTAATGTAAATTACGATGTGCTTGTTTTTTACAGTCCTTCCGGAATTAAATCTTTATTCGAAAACTTCCCTGATTTTAAACAAAATAATACGAAAATTGCTTCTTTTGGACCAACTACTGCAAAAGCGGCTAAGGATGCCGGATTAAAGCTGGATATTGAAGCCCCCAGTCCCAAAGCCCCATCTATGACTATGGCCCTTGAACAATATATTGTAAATTATAATAAAAATTGTAATTAGTTTTAATCAGAAAGAGAACTTACAAATTCGGGGGGCTTTTCCCCTCTTTTTCTGTACTTTACTTTTTTTTATTACCTGCTAGTGTCGTGTTAACGATAAACAGATTTGTTAGTTATTGCATATTGGGCATATTATCAGCATATTATACTTTTTATTTTTGCCTTTTGCCTTGATACTAGCGATTTCTGTTTAAATAAAACCACTGAATCAACTTTTGGTTTATGAAAACTACTTTTAAAAAAATAGAGAAACTCACTAGTAAAAAAGCTTTCAACGAATTAATTAAACTTGGCAGGTCTTTCTATTCTCATCCCTTTCTTATTATCTGGAAAAAAACAACCCCGGAAGAAAAATATCCCGCACAAGTAGCTGTCAGTGTGTCGAAAAAACTATTTAAACGTGCTGTTGACAGGAATACTATCAAAAGAAGAACCCTTGAAGCATACCGCCTGAACAAACATGAACTTTATAAATTTTTGGAGAGTAAAAATTTTGGACTTGTTCTTATTATCATATACCGCGAAAAACAAATCATTGATTATAATTCAATTGAAAAAGGTATTATATCCGCATTTCAATATTTCATTAAAAACCTATGAGAACAATAATAATTAATATACTCATTGGATCAGTAAAAATCTACCAGCGTTTAATTTCACCGTTGTTTCCTTCCTCTTGCCGCTATACACCTTCATGTTCAGCATACAGCATCGAAGTACTTAAAAAACATGGCCCGCTTAAAGGAAGCTGGCTTGCAATTAGAAGGGTAATTAGTTGTAATCCATGGGGTGGACATGGTTATGACCCTGTTCCTGATAAATTCTCTTTCAGAAAGAAATGATTTCTATCTTTGCTCCGTTTTGAAATAAACAGATATAAAACAAATTTCAAACAGATGAAACATCCATGATAAAAATTTTGATCCACAGGAGAATGATTAAGTATTAATTGGAATAATGGAATAATGGAATAGTGGAAAAATGGGAAGAAATAGATGACTTTATCGAGCATTCCAGTATTCCAAAAATACTTACTATTGAAAATAAAAATATTGCTAAATAATAAACATATGAAACTAACAGGGATTGGAATATTTAAAAAAGCAGGTATTATTATACTTATTATCATTACGTTTACTGTAGGTCTTGTTTCATTTAATGAAGACAGGGATTTTAAACTTTTAAAAAATCTTGATATTTATTATTCCCTCTTCCGGGAGCTTAATGTCTTTTATGTCGATGACATTGAACCGGAAAAACTGATTGAAATAAGTATTAATGAAATGCTTCAATCACTTGATCCTTACACTGTTTATATTCCCGAATCAGGTATTGATGATTTTAATTTTGCCACAACAGGTAAATACGGAGGTATTGGTTCGTTAATCAGAAAAAGTGGTGATTTTGCTGTTATTTCTGAGGTATATAAAGATTTCCCGGCAGATTTAGCAGGACTGAAAGCCGGAGATATTATCCGCGAGATAGATAATAAATCTATTGATGGATTGGCTCTTCACAAAGTAAGTGACCTGTTAAAAGGTCTGCCTGACACCGAAGTTGGAGTAACCATTAAACGATATGGAATCGATAAACCCTTTACAGTTACTCTTATCCGCAAAAAAATCCATATCACCGGTGTTCCTTATTATGGTATGCTGAATGAAAATATTGGCTATATCCGTCTTTCAAACTTCACACAGGACTGCTCTAAAGATGTTAAAAACGCTCTTACTGATCTTAAAAAAACATATTCCCTAAAATCATTAATTCTAGATTTACGAGGAAATCCGGGCGGTTTACTTATAGAGGCAGTTAACGTGTCAAATCTTTTTGTTAACAAAGGGCAGGAAATAGTCAGTACCAGGGGCAAGGTAAAACAATTCGATGAAACATACAGGGCAAAGAATCTTCCCGTTGATACTCAAACACCTCTTGTTGTTCTTGTAAACCGTGGGTCCGCATCAGCATCAGAAATCGTTGCAGGTGCTCTTCAGGATATTGACAGGGCTGTAATTATCGGCACCCGTACATTTGGAAAGGGTCTTGTTCAAACTACCCGTCCTTTAAGCTATAATTCACGACTTAAGGTAACAACAGCAAAGTATTATATTCCCAGCGGGCGCTGTATCCAGGCATTGGATTATTCCAACCGTAATGAGGATGGAAGCGTTGGTCATATACCTGATTCTTTAATTTCAGAATATAAAACCAAAAATGGCCGATTGGTTTATGACGGCGGTGGTATTTCTCCTGATATTGAAATTATAGAGGATAATCCCAGCCAGCTTACTATTGAACTTTTTACCGATTTTATGTTTTTCGACTTTTCAACCCGATATTATCTGGCACATGACTCGTTACTTCCCCCTGGTGATTTTGAGATTACTGATGGTATTTATCTTGATTTTATCGCATTTGTTAAAGAACAAAACTTTAATTATGAAACTAAAACAGATCAGGCATTTCGTACATTGAAAGAAACTGCAAAAAAGGAAAAATATTACCAGTTTTCTGAAAACGAATTCACAGCACTTTCAAAAAAACTTTCCCGTGATCTTGAACAAGACATGAATGCCTTTAGTAAGGAGATTAAAATCCTTCTTGAAGAATCTATTGTTGACCGTTATTATTATCGTTCCGGTATGATCCAGTCTTCACTACCTTATGATAAACAAATAGAAAAAGCATGTGATCTATTTGAAGACAAACACACATATACTGCCATTCTCAATTCATCTGATCAATAGAATTAAGTCCCAAAAAAACAGAAATCTTTGATTTCATATTTTTTCGAGCCTTTTGCTTTCTTTTCACCTCTTCCTTAGTGTGCTTCAAGCCAGTTTCTTCCTGTACCACAATCAACCGTAAGAGGCACATCCAGCTTAACAGCATTCTGCATTTCACTAACCACAATATCACTAAGTACATCAACTTCTTTTTCCGGTACATCAAAAACCAGTTCGTCATGAACCTGCAATATCATTCCTGATTTCAATTTTTTTTCCTTTATCTTGTTGTGAATATTAATCATTGCTATTTTAATAATATCAGCTGCATATCCCTGAATTGGGGCATTTATTGCATTTCTCTCTGCAAATCCCCTTACAACAGAATTACGTGAAAGAATATCAGGCAGATATCTTTTTCTACCCATAATGGTTTGCACATATCCCTTTTCCCTTGCTCTTTCTATGCTCTTATCCATATATTTCTTAACCCCCGGGTAAGTTCTAAAATACTCCTCAATAAATTCTTTAGCATCAGACAGGGGCAAATTCATCCTCCGGCTTAACCCAAAAGCAGAAATACCATATATGATACCAAAATTAGCAGTTTTTGCTCTCTCACGCATTTCTTTTGTAACATCCCCTGGTGAAATTCTATGTATTTTTGCAGCTGTAGAAACATGAATATCCTCACCTGTATTAAAAGCATCAATCAAATTTTTGTCGCCACTCATATGGGCCATTATCCTTAACTCTATCTGTGAATAATCAGCCGAAATCAGAATGTGTTGTATATCTGAAGGAACAAAGGCCTTCCTTATCTCCCTGCCTCTGTCTTCCCTTATCGGGATATTCTGTAAATTCGGGTTATTGGAGCTCAGACGACCTGTAGCTGTAATTGTTTGATTAAAAGAAGAATGAATTTTTCCGGTTTCGCTATTTTTTAACTCCGGAAGTTTTTCAACATAAGTGGAAAGCAATTTGCTAACAGATCTGAATTCTAATACTTTAGATACAATTTCATGTTTGTTTACAAGCCTTTGCAGCACATCCTCACTTGTAGAATATTGTCCGGTTTTTGTCTTTTTTGCTTTAGAATCAATTTTCAGTTTTGTAAACAATATTTCGCCCAGTTGTTTCGGTGAGGAAATATTAAATTCCGTATCAGCAAGTTTATAGATCCCGGTCTGAATATCCAGCAATTCAACTTTTAATATTTCCGAGTATTTTTTTAACACATTAACATTTACCTTAAATCCTCTCATTTCCATGTCACATAATACATATACAAGTGGCATTTCAATTTTTTCCGCAAGTGTTTCAAGGTGTTTCTCTTTAAGTTCCTTTTCAAGAATCTTTTTTATCTGCCACGTCAGATCTGCATCTTCTGCAGCATATTCTTTAATCTTTTCTTGTGGTACTGATCGCATATTTGCCTGACTTTTCCCTTTTACTCCTATCAATTCTTCAATTTTAACAGGAGTATAATTCAGATAGTCCTCTGCCAAGTCGTTCAGACCGTGTTTACCTTCAGGTTTAATAAGATAATGGGCAACCATTGTATCAAATAAAGCACCTTTTACAACTATTCCCCTTTTCCGTAAAACCTTTATATCAAATTTCAGATTTTGACCTATTTTTTCAATCTTTTCATTTTCAAATACCGGTTTGAATTTCTCAAGTACTTTTTCAGATATCTTTTTATCGCTTTCAACGGGGAGCCAATATGCTTCATGACTTTCACAACAAAAAGAAATACCAATCAGTTCATCTTTGATAGTATCCAATCCTGTTGTTTCGGTATCAAAACAAAACCGGTTTTGCTTATTTAGTTTGCTTATAAGCGCTTCTTGTTTTTCGGGTGTATCAACCAAAACATAATTATGCGGGGTTGACTTAATGTTTTTCCCTGAATTATCTGTTTCCATTTTGCCTATATTATGGCTGGAAAACAATGATCCCTGTGCCGCTATTTCTGTTTTTTTTGTCGGTATTTCAATCCCCTTATTCAACCGGAAAAGGAAACTTTTGAATTCCAGTTCCTGAAATATTTCCTGGAGTTTTTCCTTGTCCGGATCTTTAGATTTCATTGCTTCTTCATCGAAATCAACAGGAACATCCAACGGAATTTCAACCAGTTTCTTCGATAATTCAATCTGTTCACGATATTCAATCAGGTTTTCTTTTTGCTTTCCTTTAAATTGTTCAATATTCTTGAATATTTCATCTATTCCGCCATATTTTGATATCAGCTTTTTTGATGTTTTTTCACCTATCCCAGGGGCTCCGGGTATGTTATCTGAGGCATCACCCCACAGAGCAAGCACTTCAATTACCTGTTCCGGGCGTTCTACCATAAATTTCTCTCTGACTTTTTCCTTATCCCAAATAACTGCTTGTGCTCCACCACTTCCCGGTTTATAAATAAATATATTATCAGAAACAAGCTGTGCAAAATCCTTATCCGAAGTCATCATATAAACCTTAAAACCCTTACTTTCTGCCTTTTTTGCAATAGTTCCGATAGTATCATCTGCTTCATATCCTTCCACTTCCAGAATAGGTATATTGTAAGCTGAAATTACTTTTTTTATATACGGAACCGATTTCTTAATATCTTCAGGTGTCGCTTCCCTGTTGGCTTTGTATTCTTTATACATTTTGTGTCTGAAGGTAGGAGAAGGAGGATCAAAAACCACGGCAATATGTGATGGAGTCTGGTTTTTAATTATATCATTTAAAGTGTTAATAAATCCATAAATTGCAGAAGTATTTAATCCTTTGGAGGTTTTTACAGGATTATGAATAAATGCATAATATGCTCTGAATATCAATGCATAAGCATCAAGTAAGAATAGTTTTTTATTGTTTCCCGTTTTTTTATTGCCAGCCATTGTCTTTTGTCTTAATAAGAATTGTGATGCAGTGTTGCAGTGAATAAGTGTTACGGGTTACGAGTTAAGGTCTTTGAACTCTTCATTCTTCACTTTTGCCCACAGTGAAATATGCTCCTAAGTCGCATTTCACGTGGCAAGCTTTTGCCTTTTCTTCTACTTACTACCTACTTCTTACTACCCACCCACCTCTTCTTACTTCTTCCCTTTTATCTTTTTACTTTTATCTTTTTACTTTTGACTTTTATCTTTACTTGCATTATCCTCCTCATACCATTCTGCAAATGATGTTGTCGTTTCATACAATCTAAGTCGCTGAAGCTGTGTGTTTTCGGGTAATTTTTCTTTAATAATTTCGGCGAAATATATAACAAGTTTCTCACAGGTTGGCTGGAAATCCATTACCTCATATTTTTCAAACATTTGCCCCATTTTCTTTAGCATTTCATAT
Source organism: Bacteroidota bacterium (assembly GCA_015222065.1). GTDB lineage: Bacteria > Bacteroidota > Bacteroidia > Bacteroidales > VadinHA17 > JADFUQ01. Next base: position 35,343 of record JADFUQ010000311.1, on the reverse strand, counting down.
GGTGCTTGTTTATTAACAACAACTGTATGATCAAACCTGTTTATAATTGTGGTTTTTACTATTTGTTTCAGGTCGCCAAAGTCAATTATCATTCCATGTTTGGGTTTGCCCGGATCATTTAACGGTTCGCCCTTTACGGTTACCAGTAATTTGTATGAATGCCCGTGGATATTTCTGCATGGTCCGTCATAATTCCATAAAGCATGGGCCATTTCAAAATGGAATTCTTTTGTAACACGTACTATAGTCATAATTTTTTCTTTACCCGGAACATTTATTTACGCATTCAATAATACTTGCAATATTATCATGCTTCATGAAATAATATGTGTGTTTGCCTTTACGCTGGGATGATAAAACTCCTTTATCTTTCAGAATACCAAGATGATGAGAGGTTGTAGATTGTTCAATATTAAGCAGTTCGTGAATCTCTGTAACATTAAGCCTCTTGCCGTTATCCAGATAATTAAGAATTGCTATTCTCATTGGATGTGCAATTGCTTTCAACATATTAGCTGCTCTTTCAAGCTGTTCAGAGGATAAATCTTTTATTTTCATAATTTCTATATATTTACATATCTAGGTTTAACAAATATATACATATGATAATTCTAAAACAACGACCGTTATCAAATTAATTATTCTTATGAGAATCCCAGGTTTATTGGAAGGATAAACGTTGAAGGATGAGTGAATGAGTGAATGAGGTGATGAGGTAATGAGGTGATGAAGTAATGAGGAGATGAAGAGATGAGAAAATGAGGTGAAGAAAGAAAGTCAAAGAGTCGAAAAGGAAACAGGGGCGAAGAGGAGAAGCTTTAACCGGATTTTATTGGTTGGAAAAAGATTTTGCGAGGAGCGTAGCGACGAAGCAATCTCCCAAGAACAACCGGAATGCTAAATAACAAATCAACATGGACTTTACGAAAAGTCATGAAAGATTGCTTCACTTCGTTCGCAAAATCAGTATACTTTTTATACATTTTTAAACTTCCTTTACATTAAGTTACTGCCCAAAAAACGACTATTATATATTTTTCTATCTTTGGACAAATAAAATTAATTCATCTTTTAATACCTGTTATTTTTGCCTTTTTTTTATTTATAAATAGGTTTATGCCGAAAGGTTTGATATTATAAACATTTGTATGTCTGCAGTTAAGGAAATAAGAGCACCCATAGAAACAGAAATGAAGCGGTTTTCCGGTTATTTCAACACAATTATGAAAAGCAAGGTGCCACTTCTTAGTATTATCACAAACTATATTCTAAGAAGGAAGGGGAAACAACTGAGGCCGATGTTTGTTTTCCTCGCTGCGAAACTGTCAGGCAAGATAAACGAATCTAGTTTCACTGCAGCCGCTTTAATTGAGCTTCTTCATACAGCAACCCTTGTGCATGATGATGTTGTAGATGAATCATTTGAGCGTAGGGGTTTCTTTTCAATAAATGCCTTATGGAAATCAAAAGTAGCTGTTTTACTTGGAGATTACTTGTTATCAAAAGGATTACTATTATCAGTAAAAAACAAAGAATATGAAATTCTTGAGATCGTTTCTTTCGCGGTAAAGGAGATGAGTGAAGGTGAATTATTACAGATACAAAAATCCCGAAAGTTGAATATTTCCGAAGATGAGTATTTTGAAATAATCCGGAAAAAAACAGCTGCTCTTATTGCAGCTTGTTGTGCTTCCGGGACCAAATCGGTAACAGATGATCCTGAGACCATCAGTAAAATGAAGCAATTTGGAGAATATATAGGAATTACGTTTCAGATCAGGGACGATCTGTTTGATTATGAGAAAAATGGACTTTTGGGTAAGCCAACCGGGAATGATATCAAAGAGAAAAAGCTTACACTTCCACTAATCCATGCTCTGAAAAATACCAATCCGGCCCAAAGGAGAAAGATACTCAGACTTGTAAGGCATCATAACAAGAAAACTTCCAAGGTTAATGAAGTAATTCGTTTCGTCAGGGATAATAAAGGAATGGAGTATTCAAAAGAAAAAATGAATGAATATAAAAACAAAGCGCTTGATATTCTAAACGAATTTCCTGAAAGCGAGGCAAGGTCCTCTTTGCAAAAACTTGCCTTGTACACTGCCAGCAGAGTTAAGTAATTTTAGCTGATTTGGTAAGCCTTTTCCTTCTGGTTGTTATTATAATGTTGCTGGTTACCCGCCATTGCTACAGCCCTTAAGTATGAGTTATGGGGGATTAGAGGTTGTAATTGCACATATAGGGCAAATTTACTCAATATGGTTATCTTCTCGTTATCACCAAGCAATAAATATATAAGTTATTATCAGAAGTCAATGGGAATGAATAATAAGTAACATTTGTTTCTGATTCAGTTAAATTAAATCAAATTCTGCTTATCTGTAGTATTCTGGAAGTAACGGTTGATTAAAAGGATAAGTTCATAACGGGAATTTACATTTAATTTCCCATATACTGAATAGAGATGATTTTTCACTGTATGATAAGAAATAAATAGTATATCCTTAATTTCATTATTGCTTTTTCCCATGAGGACAAGCCGGACAATATCCTTCTCCTGTTTAGAAATCTTGTATTTATGGCGTTTAATATCTGCAAAAAGGGAGGTAAGTATTATGCCTTTCAACAACTATATCTAAATCATTCAATATTCGAAATTCAAAGTTCATTATTCTCTTCTTCTTCCTTCTTACTTCTTCCCACTTCTTCTCACCTCATTTCCCCATTTACTCATTTCTTCATTTCCCCCTCTTTGACCTTTTCGACTTTTGACCCTTAGACTTCTTCACTTCCTTTCCTCCTTAACATTTACACAGGGTATTATAAAAGAATAAAAAAATATTACAAGGAAATGAGTTTAAAAACACAAAAAACACAGCATTATGTGTTGAATATTAATGTATTATGGAATAAACTATTTTGTTTCATTTTTTTCTGTTCCAGGACTATTTTTGAAATATTCCAGTAAAATCTTAGTTTTTGCCTTACCAATAAGTTTTTTCAGTTCTTCACTATCAGCTTTTTTTATTCCGTCAACACTTTTAAATTTTTTGAAAAGTTTTTTTATAGTCTCCTGACCAATTCCTTTTATCTGATCAATTTCTGATCCTAAAAATTTACTTGATCGTTTTTGCCGGTGAAATGAGATTCCGAACCTGTGTGCTTCATTTCTCAGATTCTGAATAATTTTCAACGAATAAGAATTTTTGTCAAGATAGAGAGGAACCGGATCAAATGGAAAATAAATCTCCTCCAGTCGTTTTGCAATTCCAATTATTGTTAGCTTATTACGAATATTGAGTTTGTCAAGACTTTCAACTGCCGCGTTTAACTGACCTTTCCCTCCATCAATTATCACAAGCTGAGGCAGGGATTTCTTTTCGTTTAATAATCTATTGTACCTTCGATATACCACCTCGCCCATTGAAGCATAATCATTTGCCCCCTGCACTGTCTTAATATTATAATGCCTGTATTCCCGTTTTAAAGGTCTCCCGTTTTTAAATACTACACAAGCTGCAACAGGATTTGTTCCCTGAATATTTGAATTATCAAAACACTCTATACGTGTTGGCAATTTTTTTATTCTCAAGTCTTTTTGTATTTGCTCCAGTTTCTTTTCCAGGCGTACTGATTTTTTACTTCCTTCCAAAAGTTTTTTAATCTCACCGCGATAATACCATGCATTTCTTTTTGAAAGATCCAGCAATTTCTTCTTATCACCTCTTTGAGGAACAGTAACATTTGCCTCTTTAAGTTCAATCTCCGGCATAAATGGCAGAATTATTTCTTTTGCTTTACTCGAAAACCGCTTTCTTATTTCAATAAAAACAATCGGTAATATTTCTTCTTTTGTCTCATCAAGTTTTTTTCTTATTTCTACCGTATGTGACTGAACTACTGCTCCTTTTATCACCTTTAAATAATTAACATATGCACGCTTTTTGTCATCAATTATTGAAAAAACATCCACATCTTTGATGCGTAAACTAACAATGGTTGAACGGCTTCTGTATTTTTCAAGTGTTTTTATTTTTTCTTTGATAACAGCCGCTTCCTCATATTTTAATCCGGCTGCATATTCGTCCATTAGCTTCTTCAAGTATCCAATAACTTCCTGAATATTTCCCTTCAGAATATTTTTCACTTGTTTAATCAATTTTTCATAATCTTCTTCACTCTGCAGACCTTCGCAGGGACCTTTGCAATTTCCAAGGTGATATTCAAGACAAACTTTTATTTTTCCTTTATTAATGTTTTCCGTATTGAGTTTATATGAACATGTTCTGAGCGGATATAATTTTTTTAATAGTTCAAGCAATGTTTTCACCATTCCTCCCGTGGTATATGGACCGAAATAATTCGATCCGTCATAAATAATATTCCTTGTAGAAAAAACCCTTGGAAAAGGCTCATTTTTAATACATATCCATGGGAAAGTTTTATCGTCTTTGAGCATTATATTATACCTGGGCCGGTGTTTTTTTATCAGGTTGTTTTCAAGCAATAGTGCATCAGATTCACAATCAACAACAATATGTTTTATCTCAGCAATTTTACTGACCAGAATTTTCGTTTTACCATAGTTTTTCCCCGTAAAATATGAAGAGACTCGCTTTTTTAGATTTTTAGCCTTCCCTACATAAATCAAATTACCATTATTATCAAAATACTGATATACACCAGGCTTGCCAGGCATCACTGACAGCAGAGATTTAATATGATCGGGTATATGTGCAGGTTTGTCCATTTCCGAAATGTAGTAATTTTTATGTTATAAGAGAGAAGAAGTGATGCAGTGATGCAGTGATGCAGTGTAAAGAGTTAAAGAGTTTATAATTTAAGGTTCAAGGTTGAACTTTGAACTCAGTCTGAGAAGTCTTTCTAGCCACAAAGGCTCGAATACTCAAAGAACTCACTAAGTATAAAATATTGATTGTTCTTTCTTTGTGAGTCTTTGTGTTTTTGTGTCTTAGTGGCATTTTACTATTTTGTCTATTGTCGGACTTAACCTTGAACTTTGAACTTTTTTCTTAACAACCCATTCTTTCTTTATTTTTCCAACTTATTTGCTCTTTGCTCCCTGCTCTTTTGCTCTTCTAATCCACAAACAATGATACCTGAGAAAAAGCGTTGATATCAAAAAGTCCTTTATCACCCAGTTTTAGTTCAGGAATTACCAGAAGAGCCATAAACGAGAGTGTCATTAAGGGCGATTTAAATGAAGACCCCAGAGATTTTGCTAATTCGTTAAGTTCAGCATACGCGGAGGCTGTTTTTTCTCCGCTTCCCGAGGACATTAAGCCCGCTATTTCCAGGCGTAATTGATGAATATTCCCTTTTTCACTAATGGCAATACCTCCTTTTAAAGAAATAACTGTATTAATAGCTTTTAGCAAATCTTCATCATTTGTTCCTGCAGCAATAATATTATGACTATCATGAGCAATACTTTGAGCCACTGCACCATCTTTAAATCCAATGCCATGAATAAATCCAATTGCAGGCTCAGAATTATTGTACCGGTTTATAACAACCAGTTTCAAAATATCATTCTTAACATCAGGAATTACATGTTCATTCCTGGTATTCGTTTTTACAACTATTGAGCTTGTAAATAACTGTCCGTCAAAACATTTTATAACCCTTATATTTTTTCCTTTATCTTTTACCAGCAGGTCGTTTTCCGATATTCTTTCCCTTTTGAAATTATTAACCGGCTTGCCTGCTTTGTATTCAAATAAAGTTTTCCCGTTATCATATACTTTCTCCCCGTTAATATAAGTCTCCAGGACATTAAAATTCTCCAGATCATCAATAATAATAAAGTCAGCAGGATCGCCGGTCTGCAGTAATCCTACATGCAGATTGTAATGTTTAACCGGGTTTACACAAGCAACTGTTAACAGGTTAAACAGGTCAATCCCTTTCTCAAGACCTCGTTTAATAAGCAGGTTAATATGTCCGTTTACCAGATCGTCAGGATGGTAATCATCAGTACACAACATAACCTTTTCAGGATACTTTATAATCAAAGGATAAAGAGCATTAAAGTTTTTTGCTGCACTTCCTTCCCTTATTTGTGTTTTAATACCATTATTTATTTTTTCAATAGCCTCATCAATAGTTGCAGATTCATGATCAGTAGAGATTTTTGCACCGGCATATTTCTTCAGATTTTCACCTGTAACTCCCGGCGCATGTCCATCAATGGGTTTATTTAATTTAATTGCAGATCTTATCTTTTCCCAAACCTCTGTATCATTATATATTACCCCCGGGTAGTTCATCATTTCTGACAGGAAAAGGTAATCATCGCTTTTTAACAGCTCTTCAACAATTTTAGCATTCAGAGTTGCACCTGCTGTTTCAAAACCAGTAGCCGGTACACATGACGGCACCCCAAAATGAAATTTCAACGGAACTTTTTTCCCATCCTCAATCATAAATCGCAACCCCTCTTTCCCGCATACATTTGCAATTTCGTGTGGATCCGACACAGTTGCTACTGTTCCATGTCTGACTGCCAGTCGGGCAAACTCTCCCGGAGTAAGCATTGAGCTTTCAATATGCACATGAGAATCAACAAAACCAGGTAGAATAAATTTTCCGCTTTTCTTTTCAGCAGGCGTTATTTTCGCGATCTTCCCATCTTCAACAGAAACACCTGCATTCATTATCGTTCTGTTTACCGGGTCAACTAATTTCCCAAATAATAAATATTTTTTTTCTTTCATTCTTTATAAATAATGTTCCACGTGGAACAATATTGATTTTAGTAATAAAGTATTTTTACTTTCAACTTTATAACTTTCAGCTTTTTTCTTCCCATTGTTCCACGTGGAACTCTTCTTACTACATACTACTTTCTACATACTTCTTACTTCTTCACCTTCCCATATATACCAGCAATACATTTATATCCGAAGGAGAAACTCCACTTATTCTGGATGCCTGTCCAATTGTTTTCGGTCTTATTTTCGATAGCTTTTGCCTACCTTCTGTTGATATTGATAACATTTCCTTATAATCAATTTCCTCCTTAATATTTATATCTTCCAGTCTTAGTATCTTTTTTGCAATTTTTTCTTCTCTTTCAATGTAACCTTCGTACTTAATCTCAATTTCTGCTGATTCCAATATTTCTTCTTTCATTACACTTATTTCATCAAATTTCGTTTTTACTTTTCCCAATCCTTCTTCCAGGTCTCTAATTTTAATTTCCGGCCTTAACAGTATTTTATCCAGTTTTCTGCTTTGATTTATTTTTCTTGCTCCAAGTTTTTCTAACAAGTCGTTTATTTCTTCTGGTTTTATTGATTCCTTCTTAATCCATTTAATTGTTTTATCTCTTTCTTCATACTTTTTTCTTACTTTTTCCATTCTTTCTTCAGATGCCAGTCCGATTTTATATCCTATTTCCGTAAGTCTTTTATCGGCATTATCCTGTCTTAACAAAATTCTGTACTCTGCTCTTGACGTAAACATTCTGTATGGTTCATCAACTCCCTTTGTAATAAGGTCGTCAATAAGCACTCCGATATAAGCTTCGTTACGTTTAAGAATTATTTCCTTTTTGTTTTTCAACTTTAAATGAGCATTAATTCCAGCCATTAATCCCTGTGCACCAGCTTCTTCATACCCTGTGGTTCCATTTACCTGTCCTGCAAAATACAGGTTCTCAATTTTTTTTGTCTCTAGTGTATGCTTAATTTGTGTTGGTGGAAAATAATCATATTCTATTGCATATCCCGGTCTGAATATTTTTACTTCTTCCAGTCCTTCGATTTTCCTCATTGCTTCTAACTGTATTTCCATTGATAAACTAGATGAAAATCCGTTAATATAATATTCTACTGTATTTTCCCCTTCCGGCTCAAGGAATAACTGATGCATATCTTTTCCCTCAAATGTTACAATTTTTCCTTCTATGCTTGGACAATACCTTGGTCCGATACTTTTGATTGTACCATCATATAAAGGAGAATCCATAAGACCTCCTTTAAGAATATTATGAACTTCTTTGTTTGTATATGTAATAAAGCAGCTTTTTTCATTTTCTATAATAACTTTATCATTTATAAATGAAAAACATTTTCCTTCCTTATCCCCTTTTTGCTCCTTTAATTTTTTAAAATTAACAGTTCTTCCATCAATTCTTGCTGGTGTTCCGGTTTTCATTCTTCCAACCTCAAAACCAATTTCCATTAATTGCTTTGACAATCCGTATGATGCAGGTTCTGATGCTCTTCCTCCTTTATTCCGCACTTTTCCAACATACATAATTCCATTCATAAACGTTCCGCTTGTAATAATGACACTTTTCCCTTTTATTAACGCTTCCATATTTGTTTTTACTCCAACTGCTTTTTTATTCTTTATCATTATTCTTTCTACCGTATCCTGCCAAAAATCTATATTTTCAATTCTTTCCAGTTTCTCCCTCCAAACTCTCGAAAATTTCATTCTGTCATTTTGTGCCCTTGGGCTCCACATTGCCGGTCCTTTCGACCTGTTAAGCATTCGGAACTGTATCATGCTTTCATCAGTTACTATTCCACTATACCCTCCCAAAGCATCTATCTCTCTTATTATCTGTCCCTTTGCAATTCCTCCCATAGCAGGATTGCATGACATTTCCGCAATTTTTGTCATATCCATTGTTATCAGCAACACTTCAGAACCCAAATTTGCTGCTGCTGCCGCTGCTTCGCAACCTGCATGTCCTGCTCCAATAACAATTACATCATATTCTTTCATTATCCTTACTGCTTATACATTAACAACTTAAAATCAAATAATTGCATCTGATAAAAACAGTGCTTTATTATAATACCTACAAATTTATTCTTTTCTTCTATTGGTAAGCTCTATAACGGTCTAAAATCTATCCAGGTAAAAATTTTCTTTTTCTCTCATCACTTTTTTCTCCTCCTCTTTCTTATCATCATAACCAATCAGGTGTAGAACACCATGAATTATAACCCTTTTAATTTCCTCTGAAAATTTTGATTTATATTTTTCCGCGTTTTTCTTAATTGTACCCGGGTTCAGAAACAGGTCTCCTGATATAATATTCTCCCTGTTATAATTGAAAGCAATAATATCTGTCAGATAATTTCTGTTCAAATACTTTTTATTTAAAGACTTTATATTATTATTTCCTGTTAGAATTATATTTATTGTTTCTCCTTTTTTCCCTTCATTTTTTATTGTCTTCTCTATCCATTGCCTAATTCTCTCTTTTTCTTTGACTTCAATTTTTACATCTTCTTTATGAAAATATATTTCCATAATAAACAGATTTCAGCTATTCAGTACTTAATTATCACAATGTAATAATGATTAAATGACTAAAATTAAATAATCGTGAGTCGTAAATCGTGAAATTTGATTTTTCTTCTTCTTCCTTACTCACCCACTCACCTTACTATATTTTAAACAATATCTGCACTTTAGTTCCATTTTTATAAAAATTTACTTCATCTGACAATTGCTTCATTAAAAAAACACCTCTTCCATGAATATTTTCAATGTTTTCCGGTGCAGTCGGATCCGGAATTCTCATATAATCAAATCCATTTCCCTGGTCTTCAACATAAATTTCAATTCTGCCTTCTCCTTTTGCTATTTCAACCTTAACAATTTTCTGCGGATCCAACTTGTTCCCATGTACTATTGCATTATTTGCCGCTTCTATTGTCGCAAGCATTACCTTCCCATACAGACCGTTATCTAATTCCTCTATTTCGTTAAATTTATCAATAAATTTCTCAATTTCTCTCAGGTTTTCCGGTTTTGATGCTATTTTAACTACGTTTCTCATTTTATATTTTATTTTCCCTCTTTTCTTTATACTTTCTTTTTCCTTTTCAGGTTACAATTTACAATTTTATTTTGCAATCCAAGTCTCAGGATTCATCTTTACATTGTTTTCCCATATTTCTAAATGAATTATATTGTCTCTCTCTGATTCATTATTTGAATAAACTATTCCAATTTTTTGTTTTGTTTTTACTTTTTCCCCCTTTTTTACATTTACTTCAACCAAATTCTGATATACCGAAAAGAAATTACCATGCTTTATCAATACAGTATTATTTGCTCCTTTTATTGCTACTATTTTTCTTACCTCTCCCTCAAATATTGCCCTAATTTCCGCCTTTTCAGTCGTCGCAATATCAATACCGTTATTGTTTATTTTTACGTTTTTTAAAACCGCGTGTTTATGCTCTCCAAATTTTTCAATTATTATACCTCTTTCCGTCGGCCATGGAAGTTTCCCTTTATTGCTTGAAAAATTTATTGCAATATTTTCTTCCTCCGGCGTTAATTTCATAATCCCTCTTCCTTTTTCTCTTTCTCTTTCTTCTTGAATTATTCTTGTTATTTCTTTCTCCAGCTCTCTTGAAATTCTTTCCCTTGTCTTTATCTCATTTCTAAGCTTTTTTTCCTTTTTCCCGAGGCTTATAACCATCTTGTTCTTTCTATCTTTTTCTACATTCAGCTTTTCCTTTTCTGTTTTCCTAATGCTTAAGAGATCTTGCTTTTTATCTCTTTCTTCTTCCAATTCAACTTCTTTTAGATCGAGAATTATGTTTATTGCTATAATTTTCTTTGCTTGCTTTTTTCTATATGCTACTAATTGCTTATAATACTTTATTCTTCTGTATGCCTCTCCATAATTTTTTGATGCTAAAATATATATAATATTATCCTGATTCTTAGATTTCTTATAGCTGCCAATTATTATTCTTTCATATTCTTTCTTTATTTTCTCTAAATCATTTTCCAGGGAATTCATTACCCAGTTATTTTCTTTAATCTTTCCATCAACCAAAATTATTTCCTCTTCCAGTGTATTAACATATTTGTTCCTTTTTTCAATTCTTCGTCTTAGTATTATTAACTGATTTAATGATTGCTTTCTTGATTTTTCGGTTTTTTCCAGTATAATGTTTGTTAATTCTATCTCCCTCATTGTCTTCGATCTTTCCTCTTCAAGCTCTTTTCTTGTTTGGCCAAAACATTCCCCCCCTAACATTAAAATCCACATTATCAATATTATACCCCAATATTTTTTATCTTTTTTACAAATCATAAGTCTATCACTTTATATCCATCGGGTATTCTGAATTTGATATTAATCTTTCCATTAATTTCAATTCTTTCATATTTTATTATTGCTATACTTTTCTCACTATTTTTATGCACTTCTATTTTTAACTCATTCGGAAATTTTATTTTACCAATATCACTCCACTTTAAATAAGTCACTTTCAGCATTTCTATTTCTCCATCTTTTTCCAAGTACTCAATAATATTGTAATTATTAACTCCTATAGTAAACTTTTTATTTCTTCTCTTTTTGACCCCGATTTCATAAATAATTATTTCATTATTATTCTCTCCGTTTCTTATATCGTATTTCTTTCCGTTTTTATTCTCTATTTCCTCTATAACCATCGAATTATTGCTTATCAATAAATCTTCAGCTCTTTTATAACAATCAATCAAGCCAAAATATCTTTTCATTTGTTCATACCCTCCACAAAAAACCTCCTTATTCATTCTATCAACAATTTTTACAGAATCCTGTGTTAGCAATATTCTAGCCGTTTCTATTCCTATTCCGCTTTTAACAGTTATCACTATTCTTTCATCTTTTACAATTTTTATATCTCCATAAAAATCTTTTCTTTTCCAATTTTCTCTTATCTCACAATTATATCTTTTTACCCAAATGTATTTAACATCAATCTTTTTTTTAATAAGACTTTCTTTAACTCTTTCTACACTTTCTGCATTTCTTTTATTAAATAAACGAATACTTTTTCTTGTAGTTTTACATCCTGGCAACCCGGTATATATTAAACACATACAAATAATTAAGAATATTTTCTTCCCTTTCCTCATAATTTTAATTCTTTTAACTATTTATTGCCTAATAAAAGAAATGCCTAAAGTGCTTAAAGTTTAAATTGCCTAAAATGCTTAAAATGCCAAGACTGCTAAAATGCTAAAATTCTAAACTATTTACCGTACTTACCTACTCGCCTCTCACCGCTTTTGCTTCATACTTTTTCAGTCTCTGTTTCTTACGCCGGATTCAACGTTACTGGTACTAGTAAAAAACGCTAGTTCCGGCGCTCTAACTATGCTTACCTGTACCCCGTTGAGGTAATTGCTCTTGTTTTATATTCTACATTTTACATTCTTTCAAAAAGTTACGGGTTTCGTGTTACGGGTTACGGGTTACTAATTAATATCTTTGAGCTCTGAACTCTTCATTCTTCCCTCTTCTTCTTACTTCTTTACTCACCTCTCATCTCTTCTTCTCCTCCTCATTACTCACCTACGCACCTTTATTTCACTTTAAGTACTGATTAGTTACTTTTTCTTTTCGCTGTTTTCCTGTTTCGCTTCATTAATTTTCTTTTCAATTTTTTTCTTTTCTCCACCCAAAAGAATTGCATCTTCCCAGGTTTCAACAGCTCTAACATATTCTTTCATCTCATATAGTATATCTCCATAATGTTCTGTTATTTCCGGATCATTTACACCTGCATTATTCATTGCTTTTTCCAAATATGCTTTTGCCTCATTTATTTTACCCATTTTATAAAGTATCCATCCATATGTATCTAAATATGTGGCATTTTTTGGTTCAATTATTATACACTTACCACTCATTTTAAGGGCTTTTCTCAACCGGCATCCCCTCTCTGATAAATAGTACGCATAATTATTCAATACAATTGTGTTTTCAGAATCAATTTCCAGAGCCATTTCCATTGCTTCATCTGATTTCTTTTGCAAACCCATACTTTTGTAACTATCACCTATTATTGAATAAAACTGTATTTTCAATTGATTGTCGTTTTTCACGAATTTCAATCCTTCTTCCAGTGCTTTAATTGATACTTCATATTTCTTTAACTCACTAGCCGAAATTCCTTTTAATAAATAAAATATTGGACTTTCCGGGTAAATTTTAATTGCTCTCTCACTTCCCTTATAAAGCTCTGAATAATTTCTCATGCTATTTTCAATTAATAGAAACTGCTCCCATAAAACAAAATTCCCTTTACCCTTTTCTATTATATACTTTAGCTTATTTCTCGCTTCCTCCAATTTACCTGTCCTTATACACAAATCTGCTGCTATCGCTTTTACTTTATGGTCATCCGGGTATTGATCTTCAAGTTTTCTAACAAATATTTCAATATTTGCTGTATAGTTTCTTATTTCCACGGGGTTTGATATGAAAGACAACATCATTTGTACTTTCTCATTAACTTTTATCTCACTATTTTCTATAATTTCTCTTACAATTTCAAAAACTTTTGTGTACTCTTTCTTTTTTCTATAATATCCTAACAATGAAACTTTTGCATTATAATTGTCTGGTTCAATCTTAAATATTTTTTCATATGTCTCTTTTGCTTTATCATCATATCCGTTATTATGATATAGTTCGGCCAGTACACCCATAATATTCACATCATTTTCATATACTCTCAACAATTTATCCAATTCATTTTTCGCCAATTCGAATTTTCCTTCTTTTTCATAAATATCCTCCTTCGCCAGTCCCAAATGTTTGCTTATCCCAATCCTTTCTTCCAATTTTTCATATATTCTTAATGCTTTTTCCTTTTCTCCTTTTTCCTTATATAATTCACTCAGATTAAAAGCCAAATCATTTCTATCAGGAAATTTATTTTGTATTTTTTCATATATCACTATTGTACTATCAACTTCTTTTGTAATATGATATAAATTAGCAAGATGTAATTTATACCAAATATTCTTCTCGTCCAGTTTTTCTGCTCTTCTGGCATATTTAATTGCTTCGTTATAGTTTCCTGTTATTGTATAAATACTTGATAACTCATAACAAGCAGCTGAGCTTTTTTTATTAAGCTTCATCGCCTTTTCAAAATATCTTGCTGCTTGTCCTATATTTCCAAGCATTTTTTGCTTTATCCCTTCAGCGAAAAAATATTTATATTCTGTATCTGTTTCCTCAATCTTTACTGTTTTTTCATCTATCTTTGTCTTTCTAGGATACTCTTTTCTTAAGCATCCTGTAATTAAAACAGTTAAAATCAATAATCCAAACGCAATTTTCATTTCTCTTTTCATTTTCCTTAACTATTTAATATCTGTCTATAAAATCAAACATATTTTGAACTAAAGCACCAAAAAACAATAAACAAATAACAAATAAATTCTAATTAACAAAAAAAAAAAAATCAAAATAGAATTTACCAATATATTGTTTTTCTTCTTTCTATTTTCTTTTTTTGAACTTTGACATTTGAAATTTATTTATTCACAAAATAATTAATTTTCAAAGGTGTTCATGAGGTCTCCGCCAGCGGATCAGTTGTTATTTGGTGCTTGTCATTTGTAATTTTTACTATTTATAATTTTTTGATTGCTATTTAATTTCTTTTAGACTGTGGACTGCTTATTGCCGATTGTCTTGTTACCTATTTTTCCTTTATAATTTAATCTTTACTTACTTCCTGTATGTCCGAATCCGCCTTTTCCTCTCTTTGTTATATTTAATACTTTTACTTCCTCAAAGCTTACTTTCTCATGCCTGTTAATAACCATTTGGCATATTCTTTCTCCATTATTTATTTCCACATTTTCATTTGACAGGTTAATAAGAATTATCATTATTTCCCCTCTGTAATCAGCGTCTATTGTTCCTGGTGTATTCAATACAGTAATTCCTTTCTTTATTGCTAATCCGCTTCTTGGTCTAATTTGTGCCTCATATCCATCCGGCAGCTCAATAAATAAACCCGTTGGTACCATAGTCCTTTCAAGCGGTTTAATAATAATCTTCTTTAAAACATTTGCCCTTAGATCTACTCCCGCTGACAGTTTCGTACTATACGCCGGTAATTTATTATTTGATATGTTTACTATTTTTATTATCATTCGTTTCGTTTTATTATTAATTACTATTCAGTGCCTCGGGTTTGGAATACTTAAACGTTAATATGTTTAATGTGTTGCGAGTATCGGGTTACGGGTTACGAGTTCGCACCCCCTCTTTTCATTCCTCTTCCCTCTTCTACCCTCTAATCCTTTGACTCTTCGACTTCTTCTCCTCTTTACTCCCTACTTCTTACTTCTTCACTCACCTCTCACCTCTTCTTCTCCTCCTTTCTTAACTTACTTTCCATTTTATTTTTTCTTTCCATGAAACAACAACAACAAACAATATTAAAAACCCCGTATTAATAATTAGATTAATAATTTCAATATCTGTCTTTACTATTTTAGAAATCCAATACAGTGCCAATCCAAACACAAAATATATTATAATTCTAACTGTTTCATAAGGTATTTTATAAAATCTTCTACCAATATAATAAGACATTATAACCATTGTCAGATAACATACAATATGTGCCCATGCAGAAGCATGGTATCCAAAAACAGGCACCAGGCTTACATTTATAACCACCGTAATTAATGCACCAACTCCAGTAATAATTGCACCATATTTTGTTAGTTCATTTACCTTATACCATACTGAAAGATTTACGAAAACTCCATAAAGTAAATACCCTATTAAAATTATTGGTACCACTTTCAGTGCCTCGCTCACTATAAAATTCTTTCCCAGTAATAATTTTACAATAACATCCAGATAAAACATAACCCCAAGGAAAATAAACAATCCAAACAATATGAAATACTTCATTACTACAGCATATATCTCTCTTGCATTTTTATCATTAGAATTTGCAAAAGCAAATGGTTCAAAAGCATACCGGAACATTTGTATAAACAATGCCATTATTACTCCAATTTTATAATTTGCACCGTATATACCAAGTTGACTCATTGCTGTATTTTGGTCTGTTAACAGGTGTTTCAAAACCATTTTATCCACAACATCATTTATTGTTCCAGCCAATCCTGCAATTAGCAATGGATAGCTGTATTTTATCATTTTTTTCCATAGTACCTTATCTATTCTTATTCTAATACCTGTAATTTCAGGTAACAGTAGTATAATTGTTACTATACTACCCGCCAGATTTGCTATAAATACATAACCAACGCCCACCTCCGGTGAATAGATCAAATTTATTATACCATTTGGGTCTTTCGAATATATTTTTGGAGCCAACACATAGAAAAATAATGCCAATCCAATAATTACAACAACATTAATAATTTTTATCAAAGCAAATTTAAAACCCCTTTCTTCTCTTCTTAGTTTTGCAAAGGGGATTGCAGTACATGCATCTATTGATATTATCAATGAAAATAACAAAATATATTCTTTATTATCAGAATATTTCATTACATCAGCAATCTGCTGGTTAAACAGGATTATTGCCAAAATGAATAATGAAGATGTCATCAGTATAGATCCCAGGGCTGTACTATAAACTTTTTCCGGTTGATTTTCCTTTGAAGCAAATCTGAAATATCCTGTCTCCATTCCATAGGTCAGAATAACCAGCAAAACCACCATATATGCATATAGCTCTGTTACTATGCCATATTCTCCCGTGTCAAATATCCTTGTATAAAAAGGCGTTAGAAGAGCATAGTTCAGAAACCTGGGAACAATTGTCCCTAAACCATAAATAGCAGTTTGTCCGGCCAGTTTGCGTATTTGCTCCAAAATAAAAACTTAATTATTAATAATATATCTTAATTTTGCTCTGTTAATAGAAACTTTAAAAATAATGAAAAGATTTATATTAGGTTTTTTAATATTTTCTGCCCTTCTCTTTTTTTCCATTTCCTGTTCTTTTTCCCTCAATAAATCAAAAGAAAAAATTATTATTATTGAAACAACTTTGGGCACTATCAAGGTAAAGCTTTATAATGAAACTCCTTTACATCGTGATAATTTTATTAAACTTGTTAAAGAAGGTTATTATAACGGTCAATTGTTCCACAGGGTTATTAACCATTTCATGATACAGGCAGGCGATCCTGCTACCAGGACTAATTCTACCCCGGAAGAAAAGAAGAACCATGGTCCCGGATATACAATTCCTGCTGAATTTAATCCTTCACTATTTCATAAAAAAGGGGTTATTGCTGCAGCCCGTGAAGGTGATGATATTAATCCTGAAAAAAAATCTTCCGGCTCACAATTTTATATTGTTCAAGGTGAAATTTTTACCGATGCTAAGCTTTATCAAATTGAGCAGCGCATTAACGATCAAAATAAACAAGCTTTATTCTTTAAATACATCAATGAAGAAAAAGAAAAGGCTTTTGCTAATGAGGAGGCAATTGATTACGCGAAAATTCAACAGGAAGCGACTCTTCATCTTCAAAAAGACATTAAAAATTTACCCGTTTTCTCTATCCCTCCCGAACACAGGAATGTTTATAAATCTCTTGGCGGTACACCACATCTTGATGGTTCTTATACTGTTTTCGGTGAGGTTGTGGAAGGTAATGAAATTATAGACAAAATTACCGGTGTAAAAACTTCTGACAGTGACAAACCATTGACAGATGTTTTTATTAATAAGATGAAGTTGTCTCGTTCCTGGTTTTAATTTTCTTTAACACTTTTTCTATTTATATCCATAAATCATGCTGGAAAGAATAAACAAATTAAAATCAGAGGTTAATAGTTTTACTACTGATAATATTAATGATCTTGAAAATTTCAGGGTTCGGTTTCTCGGGAAAAAAGGTTTTCTTTCTCTTCTCTTTTCTGATTTTTCATCTGTTTCTGCTGATCAAAAACGTGAATACGGAAAACTTATAAACGATCTTAAAAATTTAACTATTGAAAAGGTCAGTTACTTCAAGACTATCCTTGAGCAAAAATCCTATTCAGTATCAAATACCGATTTAACTCTTCCCGGAGATTCTTTTTCTTTTGGTTCCCGTCATCCCATATCTATTGTAAGAAATAATATAGTATATATTTTTACCCGTATTGGTTTTATAATTTCCGAAGGTCCTGAAATTGAAGATGATAACCATGTTTTTTCAAAATTAAATTTTCCCCCCGAACATCCGGCCCGTGATATGCAGGACACTTTTTTTATAGAAAAAGAAGAATTTGAAAACAGTAAAAATCTTGATATATTACTTCGAACTCACACTTCATCTGTTCAGGTCAGGGATATGGAAAATTCAAAACCACCAATCAGGACAATTTCTCCCGGCAGGGTTTTTCGCAATGAAGCAATAAGTGCAAGGGCACATTGTATTTTTCACCAGGTTGAGGGTTTATATATTGACACCAATGTCTCTTTTGCTGATCTTAAACAGACACTATTTTATTTCGCAAAGGAAATGTTCGGTCAAGACATTAAAATCCGTTTAAGACCATCTTACTTCCCCTTCACGGAGCCCTCTGGAGAAATGGATGTTTCATGCCTAATATGTGGTGGCAAGGGTTGTGCTGTCTGTAAACATACCGGTTGGGTTGAGATTCTTGGTTGTGGAATGGTTGACCCCAATGTTTTAGAGAATTGCAACATAGACAGTAAGAAATATACCGGTTTTGCTTTTGGTATGGGGGTTGAAAGAATTGCCCAACTTAAGTATAAAGTGAACGATCTTCGTTTATACTTTGAAAATGATGTCCGTTTTCTCAGTCAGTTTCACTCCTCTATATAAAAAGGCAGGTGATAAACAGAAGGAAGAATAAAAAAGGTCAAAAGCCGAAGGGTCAAAAAGTCAAAGATGTGATGAGTAAATAAGAAGAGCGTGGTCTCCAGATTGCCGACTGCCGACTGTGGACTGCCTACTTACTAGTTACTATTAATTTAGAATATTAGCCCACTTTAAACTTTAGGCATTTTAGGCACTATTATTTTTATTTCGTGTGTCATTTCCATTGCTTTCCTGTAGCTATAACTTACTCCACAATATCTGTCTTGTGAAAGACTTACAGCTTTTTCCAGCTTCTCCAAAGGCAGATCCTTCCCTGTAAATTCGTATGTTATATGCACTTTGAAGAAATGCCTGGGATGTTCCTCCGTCAATTCACCATCAACAATTACATTAACTGCTTTGAATTTAATTCTCATTTTTCTTAAAATAGAAACTACATCCATAGCTGTACATCCGCCAAGGGCAGCAAGCATTAATGGTTTTGGCCTGGGTCCTTTATTCCCACCTCCAATCTTATCGTCTGCATCTATAATAATTTTATGCCCGTTTACTTCAACTTCAAAAGTCATTTCTTCCTTAAGTGACACATTTACAGTTTCTTTCATTAATTTTATTATTTCTATATATATATCGCCAAAATTAATATTTTAGTAACTAATTAGTACTTAAATTGAATAAAAGTCGAGTAGTTGAGTAAGTTGAGTAAGGCAAAAGCTTGCCACGTGAAATGCTACACTTGCTCTGTGAAATTTGAGGCACGAAAATATTTCACCAGGGTGGAGCATATTTCACTGTGGGCAAAAGTTAAGATAGAAGAGCAAAGGCCGAAGAGGCGTGAACTCGTAATTCGCAACCCGTAACTCTTAACACTTTAGAAAAATGTATAATGAATAAATAATTGATGCGAGTTGGTGAGTGGTTTAGTAATTTAAACCTTTAGATATTTTAGTATTCTATCATTTTAGCATTCTTTACATTCTAAACTTAAGACACTGAATATTTACATATTTTAATTTTTATTTAATTATTTCATATTTATTTCCATCTTTGTAATTATCCTAACTATCTATAAATGAATAATAGTTCATATATACCTGATTGTAATGATTGTTCTTTGTTGTATCATTCTGTATTTAAACATCTAAAAAAAGAGGAGCTTGACCGTGTTAACTATGAAAAAGAATGTTATTCTTACAAAAGAGGAAAAATAATATATAATGAGGGAAGCCGTATCAATGGTTTTTATTGTATTAATAAAGGTATTATTAAAATTTACAAAACAGGTGTAGATGGCAAGGGACAAATTATCCGTTTTGCTAAAAGGGGTGAAATAATTGCTTATCGTTCTGTATTAAGCAACGAGGTTGCATGTACTTCTGCCAAGGTAATTGAAGATGCTGTATTTTGTTTTATCTCTGGTGAGACCCTTGTTTCCCTTATAAAGAATAATGGTGATTTTTCGTTAGAATTGATTAAACTAATATGCCTTGAACTGGGTGAAGCAAATTCTTATATCACTGATATTGCACAAAAAACCGTTAGGGCACGACTTGCCGAAATTCTTATCCATCTTAAAAATGAATTCGGTGTTAATGATGATGGTGTTTTGAAAATCTCCCTTACCCGCCAAGAACTTGCTAATATTGTAGGGACAGCTACAGAATCTGTTATCCGATTATTGTCTGAATTTAAAACCGATTCGTTAATTGAATTAAACGGAAGGCAAATTAAAATCCTTGATGAACAGAGACTTATAAGAATTGTTAACTTGTTTTAGTTAAACGTAAATTTTGTTTTATCCTTGTATTAGTTATCTATTCTTTTACTCTCTTACCTCCGCTTAATCAAGCATGTTATTTAGTATTACATAAACAATTAAACCAAACACTATTAGTCCTCCACTAATTATCAACATTTTATTACTTTCAACCTTATTAAATTCGGTTATTGCAAGTGTAACTACCCCTGCAATAATAAAAATAAGACCAGAACGTTTAAAATACTCTTTCATCTGATGTTTTTTTAATTTATTACTTTTTGTGTTCTATAGCGATAATAATCAATCTAATATGGTTATTGCCATATCAATATTTAATGCGTCAAATATATACAAATTTGCCAGTCAAAACAAGATCATTTGAATAACAATCCTGTTCTTCCAATATTTTTTTTACCAATATGTAAATATGCCTTCTCTGTTACCTCACGTCCTCTTTGTGTTCTTTTAATATATCCTTCCTTTATTAGAAATGGTTCATATACCTCTTCAATGGTACCGCCATCCTCACCAACAGCTGTTGCAATAGTAGATATTCCTACAGGACCCCCACTAAATTTTTCAATAATGGTAAATAAGATTTTATTATCCATCTCATCCAGTCCTTGCTGATCAATATTCAGTGCTTTAAGAGAAAATTTAGAAATTTCAATATCTATTTCGCCACTTCCTTTTACCTGTGCAAAATCTCTTACTCTTCTAAGCAACATATTTGCTATCCTGGGTGTTCCCCTGCTTCTTGAAGCAATTTCTACTGCAGCATCCTCACTAATATTAATTTTAAGTATTTTAGCTGATCTTTTTATAATTGTTGTCAGAACATTTTTATCATAATATTCCAGGTGAAAGCTAATTCCAAATCTGGCTCTTAGCGGACTTGTAAGCAGTCCGGATCTTGTTGTGGCACCCACAAGGGTAAATGGATTGAGTTCTAATTGAACCGATCTGGCTCCCGGACCTTTATCTATCATTATATCAATAAAGTAATCCTCCATTGCAGAATACAAGTATTCTTCTACAACAGGACTTAAACGATGTATTTCATCAATAAAAAGCACATCTGATTTTTCAAGATTAGTAAGTAAACCCGCAAGATCACCGGGTTTATCAAGAACCGGACCTGAAGTGATTTTCATATTTACATCCATCTCGTTTGCAATTATGTATGCAAGAGTTGTTTTACCAAGTCCCGGTGGACCGTGCAGTAAAACATGATCCAGTGCTTCTGATCTTTGCCTGGTAGCTTCTACAAATACTTTAAGATTGTTAATTATCTTATTCTGCCCTTTGAAATCTCTAAATTCCAGGGGGCGAAGTTTTTGTTCATATTCATTTTCTCCCTGTGAAAGTTTTTCTTTTCTTATATTTATTTTTTCATCCATCCCGAACATTTTTATTTTATAAGTTTTACATCGTTTTCGGGTAGGTTAAGTTTCACACCATTTACTCTGTATTCCTTATCATCTTTGTATGTTATTGTCATTATAAGGTTTCCGTCTTCGTTATATTTTTTCCACGTTTTTTCTCTGCGCCCGTTATTATAATATCTCTCCTCTTTCATATTTCCATTCTGCCAGAATATCTGGTGTCTTCCTTCAGGGTTACCATTTATAAATTTTCCTTTGTATTTCAACGATCCGTCTTCATAAAAATGTTTCCAGATATCGCTTTTCAATCCCACGATATATTTGCCTACTTCACTGTGGTCTCCTATTTTTGTTCTCCAAGACCCATCCATTTCACCATCAAGGAAATAACCTTCAGAAATAACATCTCCATTTTCAGAATATTCAGTATAAACACCATCCCTTTTACCATTAAAATACTCTTCTTCTTTTATTAATTTTCCGCTATTATAATACCATTTCCATAATTCATTAGGTTTTCCGTTTCTGTATTTCCCTGTTTGCTCAATTCTTCCATTTTTGAAACAGTATTTCCATATCCCGGTTTTTTTATTATCCACGTATTGTCCTTCTGAAAGCAATTTGTCTTTTGTATAATAATTTTTCCAGTTCCCTTGTTTTTCTCCTTTTTCATTAACAATCCCAACTGAAACTACATTACCATTATTATCATATATTTTTGAATTTATAATCTCTCCATCCTTTGAATATTCCCTGTGAATGCCAATAGGAGTATTTCTTTTGTATGGTCCGCTAAATTTAAGATTCCCATCATTATCATATTCTTTTCTTATTTCAATCTCTTCCTGATCATCTACGGCATTATCTTCAACAATTACATCATTTTCGTAACGCAAAGTAAGTATCAGGTTTCCTTTTCTGTCATATTTTTTATAGTATCCCTCCAGTTGATTATTCTTATAGCCTTTTTCAATGTTTACTTTCCCATCTTCATAAAATTTTCTCCAAATACCTTGTTTATCTCCTTTTTCATCTATTCTGTTTATCCGCTCCCTGTTAATTAGCCTGTCTTTATTATATTCAAATATTGTAATTATTTTACCCTCTTTATTATATTCAAATGCTCTTCCGTTCTTTTTTCCGTTTAAATAATTTACCTCCATTTTCACTTTATTATTATCATAGTAATAATAAGCTTTCCCTTCTTTTTTATCATTCACATACAGTTCCTTAGAATATAGATAACCCTCTGTTTTATTAATATTTTCATAGTTATATGTTAAATAAAAACCATTTTTCTTCCCGTATAAATAGTTTATCTTTTTAAGAGTATCTGCAGACAGGCTATAAAATACCCAAATACTATCCAACAAATAATTTTTTCTATTACCTTCTGATTTTAATACTCCTGTAACATAATATGTCCACCAATATCCATCCGGTTTTCCATCTTTCATATTTCCTTCACTTGATACCTGACCATTTGGATAAAAAAACCTGTTAAATCCGTTTTGATTTAATGTGTTTTCCTGTCCTTTTAAAGATAAATGTCCTGTTATCAGAAAAATAAATAATATAAAAAAAACAATATTTTTTCTCATTTCTCCCATCTTAGTAAAACAAAAAAAGAACATAACCACCATCAAAGAAGGTGTATTTCTAATTTTAAATAAAATCCCTTATAATCCCAATTTTTCACTTATTTTTAACATTTTTATAATACTTGTTTCAGCTTTTTTTCTTAATTTCTCATCAATTATTATTTCAGGTGTTTCATATTTCAGAGTATTATAAATTTTATCTATTGTTATAAGTTTCATAAAATTACAATCATTACAGCCACAGGTTGAATCTTTTGGAGGAGCAACAAAAAATATCTTCTCCGGATTATTCTTTTTCATTTGATGAATAATTCCCGATTCTGTTGCAACAATATATTCTTTTGAATTATCTTCAATTGTATATTTTAATAAAGATGATGTTGATCCTATATGATCAGCCACTAACAACACTTGTTTTTCACATTCAGGATGTGCAATTATCTTTGCTTTAGGGTGTTCCTTTTTTATTTTAAGTATTTTCTCTAATGAAAATTTTTCATGTACATGACAGGCTCCGTCCCATATAACCATTTCTCTCCCTG
This sequence comes from Bacteroidota bacterium, assembly GCA_015222065.1. Lineage (GTDB taxonomy): Bacteria > Bacteroidota > Bacteroidia > Bacteroidales > VadinHA17 > JADFUQ01. The sequence goes on along the minus strand of JADFUQ010000311.1, from coordinate 11,417 downwards.
TTAAACTTTTTACATAATTTCCAAGATTTTTATCTGGTGCAAATACTATTTTTTCATCATATGGCAATGATTCTACTATTTTCAAAACATTTGATGAAGTACATGTAATATCTGTTAAAGCCTTTATTTCTGTAGTTGTATTAACATATGATATAACAGTGTGATCAGGATATTTTTTTAAAAACTCAGCAAATTCATTCTCCGGACAAGATTCTGCTAGTGAACAACCAGCATTTAAATCCGGCAATAATACTTTTTTCTTAGGTGACAATATTTTTGCAGTTTCAGCCATAAAATGTACACCGGCAAAAATAATTATATCAGAATTTGTTTTCGCTGCCTGTTGTGATAAACCAAGACTATCTCCTACAAAATCTGCAATATCTTGTATTTCACTATTTTGATAAAAATGAGCCAGTATAACAGCATTTTTACTTTTTCTTAATTTATTAATTTCATTATTGATATTCAATGCATTATCAATTTTAATATCAACAAAACCCTTTTCTTTTATATTGTATTTATCAACATTCATATTATTATATTATATATATTTTAATAATTATTATATTAATAATATATTGTTAATTGTGTTAAAAAATAATCAACATAATTGTTGTATATTTTGTTTTTAAAAAGTTAAAAACAATATTTCAACAATATTACAAAAAAAACAGGTTGTGATTCAATGTATTATTATAAAAATTAACAACTGTTAAAAGGAATAAATGAGTTATAATTTTAAAAATATTTAATGAAAAATCAGAAATTTTTGTTCATTTCATGGCGTTATTTAGTAAATAACTATTTTTTGATATAACATTTTTTTTATTACTAAATGATAAAAAAAAAAAATTATTAAGTATTTATTAAATTTTTATTTATCTATTCAACAAATAATGAACAGAATATTAATAAAAAGTTAAAAGTGCCTAAAGTGAACTAAAGTTAAGTAAGTTGAGTAGATGAGTAAGGAGGAAAAAGAAGAGATGAGTGAAGAAGTAAGAAGTATGAAGTAAAAAGTTCGCAAAATTCGTATACTTATTATGCTTTAAAAGTATGCATAAATTGTAACCGAAATATGAAACATTTATTCTGAAAACTAATAAATAACAAGAATGCAATTACTAATAATCAATAATTATAATTTTTTTTAAAAATGGATAAAATAAATATTGCTATTGTTTGTGATCACGCAGGATTTTATATAAAAGAAATACTTGTTAAATACCTGATAAAAGAGGGATATAAAATAAGAGATTATGGAACTGATTCGGAAAAAAGTGTAGATTATCCTGATTATGGTCACCCTATGGTAAGAGCTGTGGAAAATAAAGAATATGATTATGGAATAAGTATTTGTGGTAGTGGAAACGGAATAAATATGGTTGCTAATAAATATCCGGGAATAAGATCTGCTTTGTGCTGGAATATTGAAATAGCTGAACTTGCACGATCACACAATAATGCAAATATTTGTTCTCTTCCGGGAAGATTTATTAATCAGGCACAAGCAATTGCCATAATTAAAGTATTTCTGAATACTCCGTTTGATGGAGGAAGACACGAACGAAGGATAAAAAAAATACCCAGATTGACATAATTGGTTTTATAACAGAAATCATTGGCATATATGAATGAAGTGTTTATTTTTTTAGAATAATGTAGTAAAAGGTAAATAAACCAATAAAAGAGCCTGCAGAATTAGCAATAACATCCATAAAATTTGCATTACGCATTATAAATACATAATCCTGCAAAACCTCCAGAAAAAAACCGTAAAAAAAAGAAATAAAAAAAGCAAACATGAAATACCGGATGGTTAAAATGTTTTTAACTTTTTTTAAAGTACCAATCATAATTAATATCGTTAGCAGAAAATACATAAAAAAGTGAATAATTTTATCTGTGTAAGGAATGTTAATTATAAATGATTTGGGAATGTCATCACCCGGAAAGGAACTCATAATGAAAATAAAAATTCCCCAGATAACAGCCGGCCAAAAGGATTTTATAAACATTGAATAAAAAATTAACAGAATAAATAAACAACACAAAGCTAAAAAAACAAACAAAACAAAATATTAGCTGATAAATTCCTATATTTAGTAACTAATCAGTATTTATAGTTAAGTAGGGTGAGTAAAGTGAGTAGTTGAGTAAGGAAGAATTAAGAATTCAAGGTTAAAAGACCGGTACCAGTACCTGTCAACCCATTAACCATTAACCATTAACCAGTAACTCTTTAGAAGAATGTAAAATGCATGCCATATTTCACTGTTATAAAATGAAGATATAGCTTTATGAAAAAAACAGTTACAGAAATGATAAAGTTGTTAAACCAGAAAAAAATAAAAACATGGTTTGACCTGGGTTTGTTTTTAGATGAATTAAAAGAAAATAATTCAGTTCCGGCAGTTGAATACAACAATAGTTTTAATGATTTCAGGAGTGAATTAAAAAAAGGAGGAATTGGTTTTGTAACATTTAGTTATTCGATTGATGGTGTGACCATTGAAATAGAAAAATATGCAAAACTATACAGGAAAAATTTGGGTAGTATACCAATACATTATATTAGCGGGGAATTTAAGCCGGAAGCAGAAAAAATTGTGGATCCGGAAACCAGAATATTTGTAATAAAGGAAGCGAAAAGCTTTGATAGCTGGCCATTGTACAATGATTTTTTCTATACTAAATTGGAAAGAGGAAGCAAGGAATATAACAAACTTATCCTGAAATTTTGGAAGGAAGTACTTGTGATTTCCGAAAAACTGGGAAAATACATAGAAAAAAACAACATTAAATTACTGTTCATTGTTAATATATGTTCAAACCCGGGAAATGTATCATTTGCATTGGCAACCGTACTGGTATCGGAAATTATGGGAATCCCCGTAATTTGTAATAATCATGATTTTTATTGGGAGGGAGGGAATAGAGAAATAGATATCAGAGAGAAAGATCTGGAAAAAGGACCAAGAGATTTTTTCTTCATTAACTCGCATATTGGTGAGTTTTTTAGCATTATTGAAATATTATTCCCATGGGAATCAAGATCATGGATTTCCGTCAATATTAACCAAAGCCAAAGCGATCACCTTATTGAAAAAAACGGACATAATCCGGCAAATATAGGCTTGATAGGAACAGCAGTTGATGCGGAAGAGTATAAAAACCCAAGCAAAAGAATAAAGATCAATACTTATTACCAATTTGAGAAAATATTGAGCAGGTATAAAAATACACTGATAAGTTATTCGGTAAAAGATGTTATTGAAAACAGACTGGTTATTAAAAATAATCCAAGACCAATACTAATTGGAAGTAAAACAAAGGCGAAAGCAAATTTCCTGGCTGAGAATATTATGTTTATGCAGCCTACAAGAATAATAGCCAGAAAAAGGATTGAAACAAGCTTTCGGCTGATCAACAAAATGTTTAAGAATCAAGAAATAATTGAAAAATTCAGAGAAACAGGACACCTTAAACTTACTTTACTGGTAACCGGACCTATAGCAAATGGTCAATTTAACTATTTTAACAAAATATTAAAGAGATTTTCAGACTTACTACGATCAATTAATAAAGATTTGCAGGAGAAAATTTACCTGGCATTTTTATTTAGTGAACTTGATAAAGAAAAATTTCTTAAACGATTTAAAAACCCTGTAGGGATACCGGAATTGTATAATATTGCATCACTTATCCTTCTACCAAGCGAAACCGAAGGGAGGGGACTGCCTATTATTGAAGCAGCAGCATATGGTATTCCAATATTTTGCAGCAGGTATTATCCGGAAAATGTTTATTCAGATGTAATAGGAGAGAATCTGCCCGAGGAAGACAGACTAAGAGTTATTGAGTTTGACGGTAAGAATATTAATAAGGAACATGTTAAAGATATTTTTGAAAGAGTATTTTTTCCACACAATTTTAGTGATGAATACGAACAGAACATAAATGCGGTTAATAAAAGATACAGTCTGGAAACTCTTTACCAAAATATTAAAGACATTAACTTCAGGTTATATAATCAGTTGAAAACAAATGCCCAGTGCATGGAAAAAGTAAAGGATGGCTTCAATAAATACCGGGATTTAATAAATAATAATAATGAAGGATTGAAAGAAATTATTAAAACAGAAAAAAGACATTATTTACCGGGATATGGAAGATTGTTATTTATGCTTAAACTAAAATCACTGATTGACCCCAGCTATTTCAGAGTAGAGGAACAGGAAGTAAGAGGTATGGCCTTTATGTTTGCAAAAGACTTGATTAATAATAATCCGGATCACGTGTTTATTGAAGAAGAAAAAATAGCAAAATTTTATAACTCAGTTGATAATATTTTTCGCTATCGCGAAGGTGAAATAAAAATAAGACATGACCACTCAATGTCATACAGGCACAGGAATAAATACCATTATGCATACAGAGAATTTACAATTCAGGAAATAACAGGACTGATAAATCTTCTTTACCATGAAATTATCCGGCCAACAACAGCCTACTATGTTGATACAGGTTCTCATTTTTTTACCGACTGGAACCTGGCTCTTTCACAGCTTACCTCAAGCAAATATCTTGCGATAGACGATAGGGAAGAACTTCTGAAAAGAATGCATGAAAATGTGCCTATTGGAATTTTTTCCGGAAGACATATCATGCATGAACTGGAATTCTTTGCACTACAATCAGTAAGGTCAAGACTTAACTTAAAAATTGAAGAAGAACTTACAAAAGAGAAACTGAGTGGGCATGAAGCAGAAATTGAACCGGTTTTCCTTTTTGCACAGGAAAAATCAATAAGACAATGGGCCGACGCTGACGAGATAATAAAATATATTAAGAATAGTGGTGACAGAGAACTGAAACTGCTTTACGAAAAGAGAATTTTGCGGATTGTAAGAACAAAACAATTATGTGTGGGCATTCATTTCTTACAGTTGGGAGAAAAGGCATTAAAAATTCTTTGGCAAATTAAAAATAGCAAAGGGTTTATAATTTCTAATCGTAGAAACGCGGTAGTAATGACAGATATTCTTGATATTGACCGCTTTCATATAGGAAGAGTAAAAGATGATATAACCGCAAACATTATGGGTATACCAAGAGGAACAGGGTATATACAATTTGTACCTGCGGGAATGCGTCCTACCCTGGCTTACCCAACCCCAATTCAAACCGCAAAAGATTTTAGCGAAGAACTTAATGGAGACCTGTTTAAGAGCTTATGTAAGAAAATAGGAAAGGAAAAAGTGCTTGAGGAACTGAAAAAAGATGCAGAACAAAACGGATCACCGGTGAAGTTTGTTTTAAATAATTTGAAAAGTAAAAAGCAAAAGATATTACAGCCGGTAAAATATTCATATCTAACCGGTGTTTATAATGATGGACATCCATGGAACGGCGTGCTGGCAAAAATAGAAACAAATTTACAGGGAAAAAAATGGTCGTTTACTACGGTTTTCACTAAAAGCCGTCCGAAAAAAGTGACAGATTTTATTAAGGAATTTGAAAAGAGAGAAAAGAAAAAAGTACAGATTGGATGGAATGGAGGATATATTTTAAATCCCGAACTTGTAGGAAAACTTGGGCTACCGGAAGCATACATAGGTTCACCCCTGGGCCTTCTGATTAAAAATGGAAGAATAATATGTCCACCGCTATATAATAAACCGGCTTTTCTGGTGAAGAAGGACGGAAAACTTGATATACTAAGAGTGAATTGCTCAAAGGGTTTGGAAATAAAATGTGAAAACAAAATAATTGATTTTACAGAAAAACAATATAATATAAAAACCCCGGGAAATAAAGTGTGCTATTATGACCTGAATTTTGACAGAGAATATATTCCCGGAGACGGACGGATTATTATACGTCTTGCGGGAAATACTATTAAGGATGTTGTTCATACAAAAAAAGAAGAAAAAACAAAAATAATTCCGGTAGGACTGACTCTTTCTTTTCCGGCAGGATTAATTCCTGAATCAATGAAAAAAACGGGGAGAGAATTGAGCATAAAAATAAAAGGACTGGAAAAATATATACATGGTATCGAAGCCGGACCTATGTTGGTAGAAAGAAATAACCCATGCTTAGATATGCAAAAAGAAGGATGGAAAACGAAAAACTCAATAAGAACACAGGCAGCAAGAATAGACTATACAGATATGAGAGGACCAAAAATTGCAGCCGGATTGGATAAGAATGGAAATATGTATATTCTTGCGGTTAACGGAAGAATCAGGGAATCGGTTGGAGCCACACACCATGATATGGCTGAAATCTTAATAAAACAGGGAATAGAAAATGCAATGGGATTCGACCCCGGGGGAAGTAGTACAATTGTTGTTGATGGAATACCGTTGAATATTTCTCCATATAATAGTGAATATGAAAAAAATGTTTATTCAATGCCACCGGAACCAAGGGCTGTATCAAATGCAGTATTGGCTGTACTGGAAGATAAGAAGAATAGAATGGTGGAATAATGGAATGGTGGAATGGATGAAACATAAATAGCATTAACACAATGGCCGGTATTTACATACATATTCCCTTTTGTAAGAAACTCTGCCATTATTGTGATTTTTACAAATCATTAAGACTGGAAGATAAAGGTAGAATGATAAAAGCTCTGGTGAAAGAGATGGAGCTGGAAAAAGGATTTCTTGAATCCGAACAGGTTGAAACAATCTATTTTGGTGGAGGAACCCCGTCTGTTCTTGATTATGAGGAAATAATGATAATATTTGAAGGTCTTTACAAGTATTTCAAAATATCAAAAGATGCAGAAATTACTTTCGAAGCAAATCCTGATGACCTGACAAAACAGTATTTGAAGAAATTAGTAAAAACAGGTATAAACAGGTTAAGTATAGGATTGCAATCATTCTCTGACCGGGAACTTAGATTATTGAACAGAAGGCACCAAAGTAAAACAGGAATAAAAGCTGTGTACGATAGTAAAGATGCAGGCTTTGAAAACATTAGCGTAGATCTGATATACGGAATTCCGGGAATGAGCATGGAAACATGGGAGAACAATCTTGATGTTGCTTTTCAAATGGAAATCAACCATATTTCGGCTTACCATCTTACAATAGAACCTGACACGGTTTTTTCACGGTATATAAAAGAAGGACGTATGAAAATACAGGAAGAAGATACCAGTATTGATCAATTCAGAGTTTTGATAAAAAAAGCCGGAGAAAACAAATTTCTTCATTATGAAATTTCAAATTTTTGCCTGGATGGTTTTTTTTCAAAACATAACACAAATTACTGGAAACAGGTAAAATATCTTGGATTAGGACCATCTGCTCACTCATATAACGGAAAAATACGCCGGTGGAATGTTGCAGACAATAAAATGTATATGTATTCTATTAGCAAAAACAAAATTCCATTTGAAAAAGAATACCTGAATAACAGGAAAAAATATAATGAATATATATTAACATCATTGAGGACAATGTGGGGTATTGATCTTAAATTCCTTGAAGAAAACTACAGTAAAGAAGCAATGGATTATTGCATAGGGCTTTCGAAAAGATTTATTGATTATGGAATGATTAAGAAAAACAAGGATAACCTAATACTCACAGACCAGGGTAAATTGATAGCGGATAACATCATCTCTGAATTAATGATGTAAGGGAGAAGAATAAAGGCAAAACTTCTTACTTTCCTACTTTACTACTTACTTCCTACTACCTGCTTCTTACTTCTTGCCGGTAGCTATATCAAGCAACTCCTCCAATTTTTGTTCAAGTGTCTCGTAAGAAAAGTGCTTTTTTCCAAGAGCATAATTAAATTCAGCAATTTCGTGGTTTAGTGTTTTATTAATTATTACCTCTCTCATTTGCTCAACAGCATCATCGGTAAGTACATTATCTTCAAGCATTACTGCTTTAAATCCCTTACTACCGATATCAGGCCAGTAAACGGGCTTGTAATTATTAACAAAAATGGGACGTTTTGCCAGAACTGCTTCAATAAAAGCATTACCAAAACCCTCGTAAGTACTGAAATATGTACAGGCAGTTGTATTTGCATAAGCATCGGATAGTGAATAGCGTGTATCACTTCCGTCTCCTGAAAGACCCTTATTGTGTATAATATGAGAAGCAAAAATAATCTGTCTGCTTACTTTCAATTCGTGGATCAGATTGACAAGCATATTATAGTATATACTACCCTCATCATCTTTATAATTTCCGGTAATAACAAGTTTAATTTTTTTATTATCAAGTTTGTCAATAAGCTTAATTGCAACTTCAATTCCTTTTCTCTTAACAATACGTGTTATTTGAAAAAGCAAAAGATCATCTTCTTCAAGACCCAGATCGGCCCGCAAATTTTTGTTTTTTGAGGTTTTTTCCCCGAACGGAACATTAAAATCCATTACATTAGGAACAACCACAGAATTTCTGTTATATTTTTCTTTAAGAGTTTTTTGCGCGTTTAAATTAATAACAGCATGATATGTGTTAGGAAGCCTCAGGGGAAATGCTTTTTCAACGAACTTATTAATTTCTTTGTGTGGAGAAATATATCTGTCACCTCTTTCCCAGGCAAAATCATGATCATGTGTAATTGTAGGAAGACCCAGGGTTTCAACAGCCAGTTTAATTCCCATGCCCATTTCAAGATGGGATGGAAGAGCAGAAGCGTTTTCGGAGATAAGAAGATCAATTTTATTACTGATTGCCCATTTTATAATCTTGTCAGAGATAATTCTGGAGTATAGAGCAACATGCTCCATTAAATCTGTAGTGTTAGTATCCGGATGAAAAAACGCCTTTTTTTGCCCCCAGTAACTTTCAGGCGAAAAGAATGACATTTCTGGAACCAGGGTATCATGTGTGCGATCAATTTTCCAATCCTGAAACTGACCGGAAATAATAAAAATTTCATGCCCCATTTTTTTAAATACCTGGATCCATTTTTCTGCTTCAAGTGCTACACCGTCAACCCCGCCAATTCGACCAATAATAAATCCTATTTTCATATAAATTTGTTATTGATTAAACAATATGTTTGCCTAAAGTAAAACTAATTAGAGTCCGTCTATAAAGCCCGAAAGGATATATAAATATTAAAAACCACAAAAAACAAGCACCAAAATACAAATAAATATCAAGTTTCAAAATTCAAAAAAAGATATTGGTAAATTATGTTTTGAATTTTTATTAATTGAAGCTTATTTATTAACAAAATAATTAATTTTCAAAGGTGTTTATGAGACCACTTCGTTTAGTTGAGATTTGTTTTTTGTTATTTATCGTTTGGTTCTTTAATTCAAAATTTGTTTGAATTTTTGAATAGAAACTAATTAGAACCATCCCGATTCCCTGAGGGTAAGAGTGGTTGTGCCTATTTTGGTATTTTTCAGAAAGAGATCAATAGAATATTTTCCAATAATAAAATGTTCATTATCGTTGAAATAAATACATACATCAATATCTTTATTAATGTATTCAATAGTTCTCATTGCAGAATAAATCAATTGTTTATCCTGAAATGTGAAAATATTTTCAGGAGCAAGAGCTAAAACAAGGGAATCGGGGCGCATTATTCGCATATAAATATCCTTTTTTCCCGGTTCAACGATAGGATTTTCCCTTAGTGTAAAACAGACACGGATTTTTTCGATTTTGTCAATTTTGTCTTTTTCCTTTCCTCTGTTGTTCAATGGTGCAGCGTGAATATTACTAGCCATAATAACGGAGGCTTTTTCAACCTTAGATGAAAGCTCATCTTTAATCTCAGACAATTGTTTATTTGTTCGTTCAGCAGATTCAAGTTTTATTTGAAATTCTGCATTACTGGCTATTAACTGTTTGTTTTTTGTATTAAGAGAATCGATTTGAACAATATAACTTTTCATAACACTGCGAAGAGTACCCAGTTCTTTTTTGTACAGCTGTATTTTCCGGGCATTGGAAGCCTGTATTTGGATAAGTCTTTTTATTTTATCTTGTTCTTCTATAAGTTTTATGTTAAGAGTATCATTCGATGTTTTAAGAGTATCATAACCAATAATCATCTCTTGTAATTCGTTTGTAAGCGAATCTTTTTCGGCAGTCAGTACGATTTCCATCTCAACCATATCAGCCTTTTGACTAAAATACAGGTAAATAAGCCCGCTAAGTGCCAGGAAAAGAACTGCAACAGAAATAATGAGTACAGTAATTCCGGGTTTTACAGGTTCCTTTTTAACAACAGTTTGTTTATTATCTTTTTCCATTATTACTTGATATTAAATCAGTTTAATGCAAATATATTTATTTAAACTTAATTCTACTTTGACGGATTGAAATTTTTCAGCTTCATTTATCCCTGCCATGAAGGGAGGAAGCTGAAAAACCAACCTGTTCCTTTTAAAGCGAGTGTCATGTCAACGATAAACATACAGGTGATATTGTATATTGTATATATTATCATCATATTATACTTTTGCCTTGACAATACGGTATATCAGATTGATTTTTCGGAACTGCTCATTTAAAACCGGTTAGAAAGTTCTAAGTTAATAAATCCTCTGTAATTTGAAGGTTTTTTAGGACTGCCTACTGACGTCTGTAGACTGATTAGTTACAATAAATGTATTACACAGGACAATTCCTGGTTTTTTGTATAGGTTAAATTATCGGCTTAAGCTAAATGTTTCGTTTTTCAGGCATTGGTTTTTTAAGTACAAAAATGAGCAGAATAATACCAAACAGAACAAAAGGAATGCTTAGCCACTGACCCATATTTAATGTCATCCCCGACTCAAAAGCTACCTGGTTGTTTTTAATAAATTCAACAAAAAACCTGAAAGTAAAAACCAATATCATGAACAAACTGAATAATAATCCGGATTTAAATACACCTTGATTTCTTTTATATATGAAGTAAAGGAGAATAAAGACAAGCAGATACGCAAGTGCTTCATATATCTGTGTTGGGTGTTTTGGTACTGTTTCTCCGTTCCTTAGGAAAACAAAACCCCAGGGGAGATTAGTTTCAACACCGTATATTTCAGAATTCATCAGGTTTCCGGTTCTGATAAAGAAACCCGAAAGAGCTACTACAATAACTATCCTGTCAAGAGTCCACAAGTAAGATTTTTTCGACTTTTTTGCAAACAGATATAACGCGATAAGAATACCTATTCCGGCACCGTGACTTGCAAGTCCGCCATGCCATACCATGAGTATTTCAAAAGGATGAGCGAGATAATAACCCGGTTCATAAAACAGACAATGTCCAAAACGGGCTCCGATTATAGTACCAAGCGCCATATATAAAGTTAGCCTGTCAAGAACTTCTTCAGGTATTTTTTCTTTTTTGAAAAACCTGGCCATAATAAGGTAACCAAAGAAAAAGGAGGAAGCAAACAGGAGGCCGTACCAGCGAAT